>JBFGZI010000001.1:0-33456 GCA_041586855.1 Oceanisphaera sp.
GACTGTACTGGTGCCCGGCGAGCGGGGGCTGATCCTCGGCAAGGCCATCGCCGAGCAGCTGGAGCTGGCCGTGGGCGATCGGGTGTCCCTGCTGCTGCCGTCACCGGGCAGCCAGGGTTTTGGCTCGCCCCGACGGCACAGCTTCACCCTGGCGGGGGTGGTAAGCATCGGCGGTCAGCTCGATACCGTGCTGGGCTATACCCATCTTCAGGATGCCCAGGAGCTGAAAGAGCTGGGGGATGCCATCTCCGGTTTTCACCTGCGGGTGAATCAGGTGCTGGCCGCCGATCGGCTGACCATGAATGCGGGCATGGGATTACCGGCGCCCTTTTATGTCAGCAGCTGGATGGAAAGCCAGGGCAATGTCTATAGAGACATACAGCTGGTACGCACCCTGATGATAGTGGTGCTACTGCTGGTGATGGCGGTGGCCAGCTTCAACATAGTATCGACCCTGGTGATGGCGGTGAACGAGAAAAAAGGTGACATCGCCATCCTCAAGACCATGGGGGCGGGGCCCTGGCAAATTCGCGGCGCCTTTATGGTACAGGGCCTGCTGAACGGGGTCACCGGCGTGGTGTTCGGCGGCGCCCTGGGGCTGCTGCTGGCGACCCGGCTGTCCGATCTGGTGGCGGCTCTGGAGCGCCTGACCGGGCATCAGTTTCTGAACCCTGAGGTGTATTTCATCGACTTCATTCCCACCGAGTTTCACTGGGCGGATTTGTGGCTGGTGACCGGCTCGGCGCTGGTGCTTATCTTCATCGCCACCCTATACCCGGCCTGGCGCGCGGGCAAACTGCTGCCCAGGCAGTTGCTGGGAGAAGCTTAAAAAAGTGAGGGGTGAGGAGATAGGGGTGAGGAGAATGGAGTGCTCCAGGTTGAGCTGGTCCAATAAATTGGACCCTACAACACCCAGCTTTCCCATTGTCATCTCCGCGAAGGCGGAGATCCATGACATATTGCACTGGACTCCCGCCTTCGCGGGAGTGACCACAGAGAAAGTCGAAGGTTTGACAGCAATCACAAGGGCTTGCGCCGGTTAAAGCGGCGCTTATAATTTCTGCCTCACGCCTCACGCCTCACGCCTCACGCCTCACGCCTCACGCCTCACGCCTCACGCCTCACGCCTCACGCCTCACGCCTCACGCCTCACGCCTCACGCCTCACCGCTGACTGCGTCTTTCCCGCCGTAGCTTCCACGCCAGTTGTATCTTCCAGCGCCAGCCCAGGCGGGTGACTATCCAGCCCAGCAGGGCAGAGCCCAGTCCCATCAGCAGGGCGCCGGTCAGCAGAGGTACCGCCAGGGCCAGAGCTTCGTGTTCCAGCGCACCATTGAATGCCAGTTCGGGGGTATCCAGTAGTCGGGCGCCGAGCCGGTAGGCGAAGTAAAACATCGGCGCCAGGGTGAGCGGGTTGTTGACCCACACCATGGCGATGGCCAGCGGCAGGTAGCCGCGAAACAGCACGGCCAGACCGATGGCCACCAGGGTATGCATGGGTAGCGGCATCCAGGCGGCAAAGAGACCGGCGGCCACCGCCACGGCGGCAGAATGGCGGTTGCAGCACCAGTAATCGGGGTCGAGCAGGCGTTCGCCGAACAGGGCCAGGATGCGATGCTGGCGCAGGGTTTCCTGGCTTGGCATCCGGTTTTTCAACCATTGGCGCAACATCAGCGGCCCCGCCGGCGCAGTTTCCAGCGGCGTGACACCGTCCAGCGCCAGAGCCCGTGGATCACCATGAAGCCGGTGGCCGAACTGACCAGAGCCATGACACCACAGCCCAGCAGAAAAGGAGGGCCAGCGGTGGTCATGGCGCCGCTGAGCCAGCTCAGGCTCAGTTCGAAGTGTTTGTAGTGGTGGGGCCGGTCGAGCAGGAAAGAGCCCAGCCGATAGGCAAAATAGAACATCGGCGGCATGGTCAGCGGGTTGCTTACCCAGACCAGCACCGCCGACAGGGGCAGGTTGACCCTGAATATCATGGCCAGCACGGCGGCCAGCACCATCTGAAAGGGGATGGGCAGCCAGGCACAGCAGAGGCCGACGGCAAAGGCGCCGGCGGCCGAGTGTCGGTTGAGATGCCACAGGTTGTTGTCATGCAGTCTGCTGCCAAGCAGGCTCAGGTATTTATGATTTTTAATGGTGCCCGGATCGGGCATCAGGCGTTTTAACGTCTTTTTTGGCATCTGTTCCAGGTCCGCAATACTTATCGGATGGATAAGCGGCTGTTCTTCTTCTGCTTCGGCATCTCAACCATCATGATCTGGCCCTGGCTCCCCGCCTGGGACTGGTGGTTGCCACTGGTCTGTCTGGGCTGTTTGTGCTGGCGGCCAAGGCCGGCGATGGCCTGCCTGTTGTTCGGGTTGGTCTGGGCGCTGTGTTACAGCCACTGGCAATTGAGTTGGCTGCAAGCTCCCGATCTGTTCCAGCGCAGCCAGCTTGTCGCCGGCACCGTAGACAGTGTTCAGCACCGGGAGAGTGGCGCAAGCAGGCTGATTGTCAGTCTGAAAAGCCTGAATGGTCAAGCACTTTCCCCCCACCCAAGGGTGCTGCTGAACTGGTATGGCCAGAATACCCCCCCTGCCGTTGGCGATAATATTCAGTCGATCAGCCGGTTACAGCCCCCCCACAGCCTGCTTAATCCGGGCAGCTTCAACAGTGCCCGTTGGCTGCTGGGACAGGGGATCACGGCCCGGGGTTATCTGACCGGTACCCTGAGGCACCAGGCCGCCGACGCTTCAAACCGTACCCGGCTGGCTCGGCATATCGAGGTCATGACCACCGATTTGCCGGCCCGGCGCTGGCTGCTGGCACTGAGTGTGGGGGATCGCAGCGGGCTGCAGCAGGCAGACTGGGATATGCTGCGAGGCCTGGGAGTGAGCCATCTGTTTGCCATCTCCGGTCTGCATATCGGGCTGGTGGCAGGACTGGGCCTGCTGGCCGGGCGCCTGAGTGGCAGTCGGCTACTGGCGGCAGTGCTGGCGGGAGGGCTGGCACTGGGGTATGCCTGGCTGGCGGGTTTTTCGGTGCCCACTCAGCGGGCACTGCTGATGTTGCTGTTATGGCTGGGCCTGTTTTGCTGGGGCCGCTTCTGGAGCGGCCGCCGTCTGTTATTGCTGACCATGACGCTGCTGCTGGCGGTCATGCCCTGGCTGGCGCTGGATCTGGGTTTCTGGTTGTCGGTGCTGGCGGTGGCCGCGCTGATGGTGAGTGCCGGCTGGTTGGGAGGGCACAGCCTGTGGCGATTGCAGCTGGGGCTGAGCCTGCTGTTGCTGCCACTGATTATCCTGCTGTTCGGCGGCATCAGCTGGCTGTCGTTGCCGGTCAACATGCTGCTGATCCCCCTGTTTTCGCTGTTGCTGATCCCGCTGTTACTGCTGGCCTGTCTGCTGGTGCTGCCGTTGCCCGAGCTTGCCATGGTAGTGCTGGTATTGCTGAACGCCCTGTTTGAGCCGCTGATGGCCGGCCTGCACTGGCTGAATGACAGTCTGTCGCCCTGGCAGGCGTTGTCGGGCCGGGCCCAGGGGCTTTGGCTGTTGCTGTTTTTGCTGCCGCTTGCCCTGCTGCTGCCCAGGGCGCGTTGGCTGATGGTGCTGGCCATGTATCTGCTATTGCTGCAACCCGGCGTACTGAAACAGGTTGTACTTGAACAAGATCCCCGCTGGGAGGTGCGGATACTGGATGTGGGACAGGGGTTGTCGGTGCTGGTCACCCAAGACCGGCGGGCGTTGCTCTATGACACCGGCAATCGTTTCGACTCGGGCTTCAACATGGCGGATGGGGTGATACTGCCGTTGCTGACCCGGTTGGGCATCAATGAGCTGGATTATCTGGTGGTCAGCCACGACGACCGGGATCACAGCGGCAACCGGGAATATCTGGCCGCCACCCTGCCGGTGCACCATCGACGGGGAGTGTGGCCGGACGGGCAGCATTGTCGTGCGGGGCAAGCGGAAGTCTGGGGGCGGCTGACGCTGCGGGTGCTGTGGCCGGTCACCCCGAGTGGCCATCGTAACAACGACTCCTGTGTGCTGCATATCGGGGATGGCACCCTGTCTTTGCTGCTGACCGGAGACATAGAGGCCGAGGCAGAGCAGGGCCTGTTGGCCTCGGGGCAGCCGGTGTCGGCCCAGCTGTTGCTGAGCCCCCATCACGGCAGCCACAGCTCTTCCACCGAGGCCTTCAACCGGGCGGTGGCGCCGGACTGGGTGGTGCATACAGCCGGTTATGCCAACCGTTGGGGCTTTCCGTCTTCCGAGGTGCTGGCGCGGCTCGATCGTCAGGGGGTGCGTCAGTTGATCACCGGAGATCACGGCATGGTGCACCTGGTGGCGGACGGCCATCGCTGGCGCCTGCTGCAGTCTCGGCGGCCCGGACCCTGGTATCATCGGCTCAATGCCTGGTTGATGACTGGCGGGAGACCCCCTAAGCCGTTAGAATAGCGCCTCGTTTTTCAAGGCAGAGACTTTATGTCCCAAGATGACCACTCTTCTTCCTGGCCGGTTCTCAAGCGCCTGCTCGGCTATGTGAAGGAGCGCAAGCTCGGTCTGGTGGCCGCCATTATCGGCATGGCGGGCTATGCGGCCGTTGATACCACCTTTGTCTATTCCATCAAGCCGCTGATCGATGAGGGACTCACCGGGCAGGATCCCAATGTGCTGAAATGGATGCCATTGTTCGTGATCGGCATCGTGTTTCTGCGTGGCGTCTGTACCTTCCTGTCCGGCTATTGCATGGCCTGGGTCGGCAACCATGTGGTGATGTCGCTGCAGCAACAGGTGTTCGGCAAGCTGATGACGATGCCGGTGGCGTTTTTCGATCGTAATAACAGCGGTAACCTGTTGTCCAAGGTGACCTATGATGCCTCCCAGGTGTCGTCGGCGGCCAGCTCGACCCTGGTGACCCTGGTGCGCGAAGGCGCCACCGTGATCGGCCTGCTGGGGCTGATGTTCTATCACTCCTGGCAGCTGTCGCTGATCTTCTTCGCGGTCGGCCCCGTGGTCGGGGTCATGATAGCGGTGATCAGCCGTCGTTTTCGTCGCCTCAGCCGCGGCATGCAGGACGCCATGGGTAACATCACCAGCAGCACAGAGCAGATGCTGAAGGGCCACAAGGAAGTGCTGATGTTCAACGGCCAGCAGGTGGAGTCGGGTCGTTTTCACCGGGTCAGCAATGCGGTGCGTCAGCAGAACATGAAGATGGTGGCGGCGGATTCCATCGGTACGCCTTTGGTGCAGGTGATCGCCTCCAGCGCCCTGGCCATCCTCCTGTATGTGTCCACCTTCGACAACATTCAGGATCAGCTGACCCCCGGTACCTTTACCGTGATCGTCACCTCCATGATGATGCTGATGCGGCCGCTCAAGAGTCTGACCCAGGTCAACGCCTCCTATCAGCGCGGCATCGCCGCCTGTCAGAGCCTGTTCGGCCTGATCGACAGCGAAGGCGAGCAGGATACAGGCACCCGGCCCCTGGCTCGTGCCCAGGGTCTGATCGAATTTGACCGGGTCGGCTTTACCTATCCCACCAAGGAAAATGCGGCGCTGAAAGACGTCAGCTTCCGGCTTGAGCCCGGCAAGACCATAGCGCTGGTCGGCCGCTCCGGCTCCGGCAAGAGCACCATCGCCAGCCTGCTCACCCGTTTCTACGATATCGATGAGGGTGAAATCCGCCTCGACGGCGTGGATTTGCGCGAATACAAATTGAGCGATCTACGTCGTCAGTTTGCGTTGGTGTCCCAGCAGGTCCACCTGTTCAACGACACTATTGCCAACAACATCGCCTATGCGGCCGAAGGCGAATACAGCCGGGAGCAAATTATCGCGGCCGCGCAAGTAGCCTATGCGGATGAATTCATCAACAAGCTGGAACAGGGCTACGACACCATCATCGGTGAAAACGGTGCCAGCCTGTCCGGTGGTCAGCGTCAGCGTATCGCCATCGCCCGGGCCCTGCTGCGCAATGCGCCGCTGTTGATCCTGGACGAGGCGACCTCGGCGCTGGATACCGAGTCGGAGCGCCATATTCAGTCGGCGCTGGATGCTCTGCGTAAAGACAGAACTGCGCTGGTGATTGCCCACCGGCTGTCCACCATCGAAAACGCCGACGAGATCCTGGTGATCGACGAAGGTCGGGTGGTGGAGCGGGGCTCTCACCTCGAGCTGCTCGAACGCCAGGGTGTTTATGCCCAGCTCAGAAGCATTCAGTACGGCGAGGGCTGATGCAGGCCTGGTACCGGAAGCGCACCACCTGGCTGTGGGGGCTGGCCCCCCTGAGCGGCTTGTTTGCGCTGATCAGCGGCCTGCGCCGCTGGCTGTTCCGGCGGGGGAGCAAGGTGGTGTACCGGGCGCCGGTGCCGGTGGTGGTGGTCGGCAATCTGACTGTGGGCGGCAATGGCAAGACACCCCTGGTGATCTGGCTGGTAGCATGGTTGCGCCGGCAGGGATATACCCCGGGCGTGATCAGCCGTGGCTACGGCGGCAAAGCCGAGCAGTATCCGCTGTTGCTGAAGGCGAACACCCGGCCCGAACAGGCCGGCGACGAGCCGGTGCTTATTTATCGTCGCACCGGCTGCCCCGTGGTGGTGGGCCCGAAACGGGGGGAAGCGGCGGCGCTGCTGGCAACCCTGGGGGTCGATATCATCATCAGCGACGACGGCCTGCAGCATTACGCCCTGGCCCGGGACATAGAGCTGGTGGTGGTGGACGGCAAGCGGCGCTTCGGCAACGGTCACCTGCTGCCGATGGGCCCCCTGCGTGAGGGGCTGTGGCGGCTGGACCGGGTGGATGCGATTATCAACAATGGTGGCCCGGCCGACGCCGGAGAATATATGATGACGCTCGAACCCGGCGCCCTGCAACCGGTCAGCGGCACACAGGTCGCACCGGAGCCGGGCGCGCGTGTTCATGCCCTGGCGGGCATCGGTCATCCGCCGCGTTTTTTTGCGACCCTGGAGCAGTTGGGCTTTATACTGGAACAGCGGCTGGCGCTGGCCGATCACAAGGCGGTGGCCTCTGAGCAACTCACCGGCTTGCAGTCGGCGCCGTTGCTGATCACCGAAAAAGACGCCGTCAAATGGCCGGGGGGTCATGACAATACCTGGTTTGTACCGGTGGATGCCCGATTGCCCGCCGAATTCGAACAACTGCTTTTAACTCGACTCAAGGAGCTAGATCATGGCGATTGACGCCAAACTGGTGGAAATCATTGCCTGCCCGGTATGCAAGGGCAAGTTACAGCTGGACCGGACTCATAACGAGCTGGTTTGTCGCTTCGACCGGCTGGCCTATCCCATTACCGAAAACATTCCGGTACTGCTGGAAAACCGGGCCCGCAAACTGAGCCTGGACGAGCTGCCCGCATGAGCTTCGTCGTGGTGATTCCCGCCCGCTTCAGTTCGACCCGTCTGCCGGGCAAGCCGCTGGCTGATATTCACGGCAAGCCGATGATACTGCGGGTGGCGGAGCAGGCGCAGCAGAGCGCCGCGGCCCGAGTGGTGGTGGCCACCGACGATGTCCGCATTCGCGATGCGCTGGCGCACAGCAGCGTTGAGGTCTGCATGACCGGCGCCCATCACGAGTCCGGCACCGAACGCCTGGCCGAGGTGGTCGAGTTACTGGGACTGGCGGCGGACGACATCGTAGTGAATGTGCAGGGCGACGAGCCACTGCTGCCGCCGGCACTGGTGGATCAGGTAGCCGGCCTGCTGGCCGACAGCGATGCGCCCATGGCGACTCTGGCCACCCCGCTTGAGCATCTGACCCAGCTGACTGACCCCAATGTGGTCAAGGTGGTGCAGAGTCAGGCCGGACGAGCGCTGTATTTCAGCCGCTCCGCCATTCCCTTCGACCGGGACGGCACGGCCGGCGGCACACCGGATTTGAGCCACTGCCGACGTCATATCGGCATCTATGCCTATCGGGCCGGCTTTATTCGCCGTTACCTGGCGTTGCCGGTCAGCCCGCTCGAGCAGCTGGAAAAACTGGAGCAGCTACGGGTACTCTGGCATGGTGAGTCGATTGCGCTGGCCGATGCCGTTGAAATACCGCCGTCGGGGGTCGATACCCCGGAGGATCTGGAAGAAGTACGTCGTCAGCTGGCTTCCCGTTGAGGCGGGATCCGGGCCGATGAGCAAAAAATTCTGCAATAAAAGAGTTAACGGGGTACATTGCCCCGCAGTTATGGCGGCTAAGCGTCACAAGGAAACGTTCGAGGAACTATATGATTACCCTGGGTGAATACATCGTAAAGAATCAGGCTGAATACCCCAGCGCCAGCGGCGAGCTGACATCGCTGCTGTCTTCCATCCGTCGCGCCGCCAAGGTAGTCAACCGGGAAATAAACCGGGCCGGCCTGGTGACCGAGATCATCGGTGGCAGCAACGACAGCGAAAACGTGCAGGGTGAAACACAGCAGAAGCTGGATGTGTTCGCCAATGACAAGTTCAAGGCGGCACTGGAAGCACGGGGCGAAGTCTGTGGCATCGCGTCCGAAGAAGAAGACCATTTTGTGGCCTTCGATGACAAGCGCCAGAGCAATGCCAAATACGTGGTGCTGATGGACCCGCTGGATGGCTCCTCGAACATCGACGTGAATGTATCTATCGGCACCATTTTCTCCATCTATCGCCGTGTCAGCGAGCCCGGTGAGCCGGTGAACATCGAAGACTTCCTGCAGCCGGGCGTGAATCAGGTGGCTGCCGGCTACGTGGTCTACGGCTCTTCCACCATGCTGGTATACACTACCGGTCACGGCGTGCACGGCTTTACCTACGATCCCTCCCTGGGCTCTTTCTGTCTGTCGCACGAGAACATTCGTATTCCCGAGCAGGGTACCATCTACTCCATCAACGAAGGCAACTACATCAAGTTTCCGGAAGGGGTGAAGAAGTACCTGAAGTACTGTCAGGAAAAGGATGAAACCACCAAACGTCCCTACAGCTCTCGCTATATCGGCTCTCTGGTATCCGACTTCCATCGGAATATGCTCAAGGGCGGCATCTATATCTACCCGTCCGGCACCAGCAACCCCAATGGCAAGCTGCGGTTGCTGTATGAGTGTAACCCGCTGGCATTCATGGCCGAGCAGGCCGGTGGCAAGGCTACCGATGGTTTCCGCCGCATCATGGAAATCAAGCCCACCGAGCTGCATCAGCGCACTCCCTACTTTGTGGGCTCGAGCAAGATGGTCGACAAGGCCGGCGAGCTGATGGCCCAGTATTCCAGCCCCGAAGCGGAATAAAACGCACACAAAGCCGTAAGCCGTCAGCTATAAGCTGTCAGTAAAATACAAAACACCGAGCCTGACAGGTTCGGTGTTGTTGTTGTGTCTGTATGAAAATATCGGCGGCGTCGTCACATGCATATTGCACGAATGTAGTCGCGCGCTTTAGCCGCGAAAACCTGCGCAGCAGGTTCTGGTGCACGAGTTCTCATGCCACCGAATGGGTCTGTGGGTTTAACATTTAGAGCGGTACAGAAAAAACCTGAGTTGGGATATCGCTGCGCGATATTGCACAGCTAAAGCAGTGCCTACATTCGTGCAATATGCATACAGCGCAGGCGCTGCGCTTTCTCTTCACCCTAAAAAAGGCCGGCGAATGCCGGCCTTTTTATCAGCGGTGGTATCAATCTGAGGTCAGTGCGTTACTTCTTCTCGACCTGAGATTTGAACTCGCGCTCGGCTGCGCCTGTGTACAGCTGGCGCGGACGACCGATTTTCTGCTTGGGATCGGACATCATCTCGTTCCAGTGTGACATCCAGCCCACGGTACGCGCCAGGGCGAAGATCACGGTGAACATGGAGGTCGGAATACCGATGGCCTTCAGTATGATGCCTGAATAGAAATCGACGTTCGGGTACAGCTTGCGTTCGACGAAGTAGGGGTCTGACAACGCGATGCGCTCCAGCTCCATGGCCACGTCCAGCAGCGGATCTTCGACTCTGAGATCGTCCAGCACTTCGTGACAGGTGTCGCGCATCACGGTGGCACGGGGGTCGAAATTCTTGTAGACCCGGTGACCAAATCCCATCAGACGGAAGGGGTCATCCTTGTCCTTGGCACGCTCGATAAACTCGGGAATACGATCCACCGAGCCGATTTCTTCCAGCATCATCAGGCAGGCTTCGTTGGCACCGCCGTGAGCCGGGCCCCACAGGGATGCAATGCCGGCGGCGATACAGGCGAAGGGGTTGGCACCACTGGAGCCGGCCAGACGCACGGTCGAGGTGGAGGCGTTCTGCTCGTGATCCGCATGCAGGGTGAAGATGCGGTCCATGGCGCGTTCGACGATAGGGTTGACCTTGTAGTCTTCACAGGGCACCGCAAACATCATCTGCAGGAAGTTGCCGGCATAGCTCACGTCATTGCGCGGATAGACAAATGGCTGACCAATGGAATATTTATAGGCCATGGCCGATATGGTCGGTAGCTTGGCGACCATACGATGGGCGGCAATTTCCCGGTGTTTCGCGTTATTGATGTCCATCGGGTCATGGTAGAAGGCCGACAGGCCGGCGATAACACCACAGACGATGGCCATGGGGTGAGCGTCACGGCGGTAGCCCTTGAAGAAGGACGACAGCTGCTCGTGTACCATGGTGTGCCGCATGATATTACGCTCGAACTCGGCGAACTGCTTGGCGGTGGGCGCCTCCCCGTACAGTAGCAGGTAGCAGACTTCGAGATAGCTGGCGTTTTGTGCCAGCTGATCGATGGGGTAGCCGCGGTGCAGCAGTATGCCCTTGTCACCGTCGATATAGGTGATTTCGGACTGGCAAGACGCAGTGGCCATAAAACCGGGGTCGTAGGTAAAGTAGCCATGTGAGCCCAGTGTGCTGATGTCGATCACATCATAACCGGCAGTGCCTGAAGCGATAGGAAGCTCAATGGGTTCCTTGCCGGGCAAGTGTAGAGTGGCCTTTTGGTCAGCCATAGCACGTCTCCTTTGCTTTTTTATAATAGGTCCACGGATAGGTATTTTTACATAGTTAAAATGAATTTCTAACTACTATTGCTTCCATGGTGCGTGCGTATTGAAAACAGAACAGGGGGGCAATGTCAATTTTCCTAGGCTCAGCTGGCCACGGGTTGACGCCGTTGTGCGATCGGCTTTACACATTTGGTAATTGCTGCAGACCCTTCCATTGTAATTATTTTTCTCATCCATATACTGGACGCCGAGGGTATATGGTGCAGTTTTGGGTCTGTTGCAAGTGCAATTGCTGGTGTTCTGAACGCCCTCGGGCATCCGGATTACCAGTGCGCATTTTCTCTCATGCCCTTATCTCATGTATCCGGGCTTTATCTGTGAAAACAATAACTAACGTGCTCAATGGAGCTAGTGGGCAAGACCGTGACTAAAAAACAGAGACCTGTAAACCTCGACCTACGGACTATTCGCCAACCTGTCGCTGCAATCGCATCCATCCTGCACCGGGTTTCCGGTGTCATCACGCTGTTCGCACTCGCCATACTACTGTGGCTGCTGAGTTACTCGCTTTCTTCCGAAACCGGGTTTCAGGCAGTCGTGGATATTCTCGACGGTTTCTTCGTCGGCTTTATCCTCTGGGGTGTGTTGACTGCGCTGGCCTACCACATAGTAGGCGGCATTCGCCACCTCATTATGGACCTGGGCTACTGTGAAGAGCTGGAGTCGGGTGCGCTGAGTGCCAAGGTGGCGTTCGGTGTGACTATCGTGTTGTCACTGTTGGCGGGGGTAATGGTATGGTAACCAATTCTGCAACCTTTGGGCGCAGCGGCGTACACGACTTCATGTTGATGCGCGCGTCGGCCGTTATTCTGACCTTATACACCCTCTACCTGGTGGGTTTTATCGCCTTTAACGACATCACCTTCGATGTCTGGGCGGGCTTCTTCGACAAGACCTTTACCAAGGTGTTTACGCTACTGGCGCTGTTCAGCATGCTGATGCATGGCTGGATTGGTGCCTGGCAGGTGCTGTCCGACTACGTCAAACCGGCCTTGTGGCGCGGTGTGGCCCAGTTTGGGATAGTGGTGTTACTGCTGGTTTATGTACTGACCGGTATCGTCGTACTGTGGGGTGTATAAGGTGACTATTACAATTCGCGAATTCGACGCCGTGGTAATCGGCGCCGGCGGTGCGGGCATGCGTGCCGCGCTACAAATTGCCGAGTCCGGCAAGAGCTGCGCGCTCTTGTCCAAGGTATTTCCGACCCGTTCACATACCGTATCCGCCCAGGGTGGTATTACGGTAGCGCTGGGCAATGCCCATGAGGACAACTGGGAATGGCACATGTACGATACCGTCAAGGGTTCCGATTATATCGGTGACCAGGACGCCATCGAATTCATGTGTCAGACCGGTCCCGAGGCCATTCTCGAGCTGGAAAAAATGGGCCTGCCCTTCTCTCGCTTCGACAACGGCACCGTGTATCAGCGTCCCTTCGGCGGCCAGTCCAAGGCCTTCGGTGGCGAACAGGCGGCACGTACCGCTGCAGCCTCCGACCGTACCGGTCATGCTCTGCTGCACACCCTCTACCAGCAAAACGTCAAGCACAAGACCACCGTTTTCTCCGAATGGTATGCGCTGGATCTGGTGAAAAACCAGGACGGTGACGTGGTGGGTTGTACCGCCATCGACATCGAAACCGGCGAACTGGTGTACTTCAAGGCCAAGGCCACCATTCTGGCTACCGGCGGCGCCGGTCGTATCTTCCAGTCTACCACCAATGCTCATATCAACACCGGCGACGGCGTGGGTATGGCCCTGCGTGCCGGCGTGCCGGTGCAGGACATGGAAATGTGGCAGTTCCACCCCACCGGCATCGCCGGCGCGGGTACCCTGGTGACCGAAGGTTGCCGCGGTGAAGGCGGTTACCTGCTGAACAAGGACGGCGAGCGCTTCATGGAGCGCTATGCGCCCAACGCCAAGGACCTGGCCGGTCGTGACGTGGTCGCCCGCTCCATGATGATCGAGATCCGCGAAGGCCGTGGCTGCGATGGCCCCTGGGGTCCGCACCTGAAGCTGAAGCTGGATCACCTGGGCAAGGACGTACTCGAATCCCGTCTGCCCGGCATCTGTGAACTGTCCCGTACCTTCGCCCACGTGGATCCGGTGAAAGAGCCGATTCCGGTTATTCCTACCTGTCACTACATGATGGGCGGTGTACCGACCAACGTGAACGGCCAGGCGCTGACCGTCGATGCAGATGGTAAGGATGTGCCGGTGAAAGGCCTGTTTGCCGTCGGTGAGATTGCCTGCGTATCGGTACACGGTGCCAACCGTCTGGGCGGTAACTCGCTGCTGGATCTGGTGGTGTTCGGTCGTGCCGTGGGTCGTCACCTGACCGAAGCCCTGAACGAGCTGACAGATATCAAAGACGCCACCGCTGCGGATATAGACGCCGCCATGGCGCGCTATAACCGTTGGGAAAACAACCGCGACGGCGAAGATCCGGTACAAATCAAGAAAGACTTGCAAGAATGCATGCAGCATAACTTCTCGGTGTTCCGCGAAGGTGATGCCATGGCGACCGGTCTGGCCGAGCTGAAGAAAATTCGCGAACGCCTCAAGAATGCCCGTCTGGATGATACCAGCAGCGACTTCAATACCCAGCGTATCGAATGTCTGGAACTGGACAACCTGATGGAAACCGCTTACGCCACCGCCGTGGCCGCGAACTTCCGTACCGAAAGCCGTGGTGCCCACTCTCGTTTCGATTACCCGGAGCGTGATGACGAAAACTGGTTGTGTCATTCCCTGTACAGCCCGCAAACCGAGTCCATGAGCAGACGGTCCGTGAATATGTCACCGAATCTTCGTGACGCATTCCCGCCGAAAGCGCGGACTTACTAAGGGGAGGGAATAAAGATGCAAGTCACTATTTCAGTTTACCGCTACAACCCGGAAATCGATGCCAAGCCCTACATGAAAGACTACCGGCTGGACGTAGCCGAAGGTTCCGACATGATGGTGCTGGATGCCCTGCTGGCCCTGAAGGAACAGGAGCCGACCCTGTCTTTCCGTCGTTCCTGCCGGGAAGGTGTCTGTGGCTCCGATGGCATGAACATGAACGGCAAGAACGGCCTGGCCTGTATTACGCCGCTGTCCGACTTGCTGGGCAAGGATAACAAGGTGGTGATTCGGCCACTGCCCGGCCTGCCGGTGGTGCGTGACCTGGTGATCGACATGAGCCAGTTCTACACCCAGTGGGAAAAGGTCAAACCCTTCCTGATTGCCGATGATAAATTACCGCCGGCGCGGGAACACATACAGTCACCGGAAGAAAGAGCCAAGCTGGATGGACTGTACGAGTGCATTCTGTGCGCCTGCTGTTCAACTGCCTGTCCCTCCTTCTGGTGGAACCCGGACAAGTTTATCGGCCCGGCCGGTTTGCTGGCTGCCTACCGCTGGCTGGCCGACAGCCGCGACACCGCCGCCGATGAACGTCTGGCCAGCATGGAAGACGCCTTCAGCGTATTCCGTTGTCATGGCATCATGAACTGCGTGAATGTATGTCCCAAGGGTCTGAACCCTACCAAGGCCATTGGTCACATCAAATCCATGCTGTTGAAGCGGGCAGTTTAATCGTCCCAGCTAGATAATCCGCCGTCCGCAAGGGCGGCTTTGACTCGATGACCAGAACGACAGTAGCCCTGTCGAGACGTTACAAAGGGATAAAAATGCACAATGGCGTAATGCAAGCCTGGCTGGAATCCTCTTACCTGGCCGGTGCCAATGCGACCTATGTAGAAGATCTTTACGAGGCATACCTTGCCGATCCTGATTCTGTTCCCGAGCAATGGCAGACCGTATTCAACGGCCTGCCGGCGCAAGAAGAGAACGTGCAGGATCAACCTCATTCGCAAGTGAGAGATTACTTCCGCCGCCTTGCCAAAGACACCTCCCGTTATGCCACGCCGGTCAGTGATCCCCACACCGACGCCAAGCAGGTCAAGGTTCTGCAGCTGATCAACGCCTATCGTTTCCGTGGCCATCAGAATGCGAACCTGGATCCGCTCGGGTTGTGGAATCGTGATGTGGTGGCCGAGCTGGATCCGGCCTATCACAACCTGACCGGTGCCGATCTGGACGCCACCTTCAACGTGGGCTCCTACGCCATCGGCCAGGAAACCATGAAACTGAAGGATCTGGTGGCGGCGCTGAAGAAGACCTACTGCGGCCCTGTCGGGGCCGAGTACATGCATATCACCAGCACCCGGGAAAAGCGCTGGATCCAGAGCCAGCTTGAGCCGGTGGTGGGTGAACCCAAATACACCGACGAAGACAAACTTCGTTTCCTGGACAATCTGACCGCGGCCGAAGGCCTGGAAAAATATCTGGGTGCCAAGTTCCCCGGCGCCAAGCGCTTCTCTCTCGAGGGCGGCGATGCCATGGTCCCCATGACCAAGGAGCTGATCCGTCGCTTCGGTGAGAAGGGCGGTCGGGAAGTGGTGATCGGCATGGCCCACCGCGGTCGTCTGAACATGCTGGTCAACGTGCTGGGCAAACGCCCTCAGGACCTGTTCGATGCCTTTGCCGGCAAGTACGAAGTACAAAGCTCCGGTGATGTTAAATATCACATGGGTTTCAGTTCCGATTTCGACACCCCCGGCGGCCCAGTACACCTGGCGCTGGCGTTCAACCCCTCGCATCTGGAAATCGTCAACCCGGTGGTCATCGGCTCGGTGCGCGCGCGCATGGACCGACTGGACAACCCGGATGGCCGTCAGGTACTGCCGATCACCATTCATGGTGACTCGGCCTTTGCAGGCCAGGGTGTGGTTGCCGAAACCTTCAACATGTCGCTGACCCGCGGCTATGGCGTGGGCGGCACTATCCGTATCGTGATCAACAACCAGGTTGGCTTTACCACTTCCAACCCACGCGATACCCGCTCCACCGAATACTGTACCGATATCGCCAAGATGGTGCAGGCGCCGATTTTCCACGTCAATGCGGACGATCCGGAAGCCGTGGTGCAGGTGACTCAGCTGGCACTGGACTACCGCAACGAGTTCGGTCGCGATGTGGTGATCGACCTGGTCTGTTATCGCCGTCACGGTCACAACGAGGCCGATGAGCCGAGTGCGACCCAGCCGCTGATGTATCAGAAGATCAAGAAACACCCGACCCCGCGCAAGATTTATGCGGATCAGTTGATCGGCAAGGGTACCGTCTCTGCGGAAGACGCCACCTCCATGATCAATGAATATCGTGACGCCCTGGATCACGGCGAATGCGTGGTCAAGGAATGGCGCCCGATGGAGAAGCACTCCGTCGACTGGACTCCCTATCTGGGCCACGAGTGGGACATGCCCTACGATTCGGCCTATCCGCTGGACAAGCTGAAAGACCTGGCCGAGCGGGTGACCGATTACCCGGAGAGCCATACCCTGCAGCGTCAGGTGGGCAAGATCTATACCGATCGCAAGCTGATGGCCAAGGGCGAAAAGCTGGCCGACTGGGGTTTTGCCGAAGTGCTGGCCTATGCCACCCTGTGTGACAACGGTTATGAGGTTCGCCTCACCGGTCAGGATTCGGGTCGCGGCACCTTCTTCCACCGCCATGCAGTACTGCACAACCAGAACGATGCCAGCACCTATACCCCGCTGTGTCACCTGTCAGACAGCCAGGGTCAGTTCCAGGTCTATGACTCGGTACTGAGCGAAGAAGCGGTGATGGCCTTCGAATACGGCTATGCCACCGCCGAGCCGGAAGGCCTGACCGTCTGGGAAGCCCAGTTTGGTGACTTCGCCAACGGCGCCCAGGTGGTGATCGATCAGTTCCTGAGCTCCGGTGAGCAGAAGTGGGGCCGGATGTGCGGTCTGACCCTGTTGTTGCCTCATGGTTACGAAGGTCAGGGACCGGAACATTCCAGTGCCCGTCTGGAGCGTTATCTGCAGCTGTGCGCCGAGCACAACATGCAGGTGTGCGCGCCTACGACGCCGGCTCAGGTGTTCCACATGCTGCGTCGTCAGGTACTGCGGCCCATGCGTCGTCCTTTGGTGGTCATGACGCCCAAGTCGCTGCTGCGTCACCCGCTGGCGGTATCCGAGCTGGAAAGCCTGGCGAGCGGTACCTTCCAGAATGCCATTGGTGAAATTGATGACCTGGATCCCAAAGGCGTCAAGCGTGTTGTTCTGTGTTCCGGCAAGGTGTATTACGATTTGCTGGAAACGCGACGCAAGCAAGAACAAACGGATGTGGCCATTATTCGGATCGAGCAATTGTATCCGTTCCCTCAGGAAGAGGTTGCCGCGATTCTTGCCGACTACCAGCACGTAACCGACTTCGTCTGGTGTCAGGAAGAGCCGCAAAACCAGGGGGCCTGGTATTGCAGCCAGCACCACTTCCGGGCTGCGATTCCGGCGGGAGCGAACCTGCGTTATACAGGTCGCGAAGCCTCTGCATCACCGGCGGTGGGCTACACCTCTGTTCACTTACAACAACAAAAAGCGCTGGTCGAAGACGCACTGACGCTGACCGAAGCATAACGCACAAAGGACATATTGATGACCATCGAAATCAAGGTTCCCGACTTACCAGAGTCCGTAGCCGATGCCACTATCGCCACCTGGCACAAACAGCCGGGTGACCGGGTTGAGCGCGACGAAGTGATCGTCGACATCGAAACCGACAAGGTGGTACTGGAAGTACCGGCGCCCGAAGCCGGTATTCTGGAAGCCATCATCGAAGACGCCGGCGCTACCGTGCTGGGTCAGCAGCTGATCGGCAAGCTCAAGCAGGGTGCCGTGGCCGGTGAAGCGACCAAGGAAAAGGCTGCTTCTTCCGCCAATGGCGAAGCCAAAGCCGACGCCAAGTCCGACGATGACAGCCTGAGCCCGGCGGTTCGCCGCCTGGTGGCCGAGCACGGCATCGACGTGGCCAAGCTGTCCGGCTCCGGCAAGGGCGGTCGCATCACCAAGGAAGATGTGGAAGCCTTTATCAAGGGCGGCAACAAGCCGGCGGCAGCGCCCGCCGCCAAGGCCGAAGCCCCAGTGGTGCCGCTGGGTGAGCGTACCGAGAAGCGGGTGCCCATGACTCGTCTGCGCAAGCGCGTAGCCGAGCGCCTGCTCGAAGCCAAGAACACCACCGCCATGCTGACCACCTTCAACGAGGTCAACATGGGGCCGATCATGAGCCTGCGCAAGCAGTATCAGGAAGTGTTCGAGAAGCGTCACGGTATTCGTCTGGGCTTTATGTCTTTCTACGTGAAAGCCGTAGTGGAGTCGCTCAAGCGATACCCGGAAGTGAATGCGTCCATCGACGGCGAAGATATCGTGTATCACAACTACTTCGACGTCAGCATAGCGGTATCCACCCCTCGTGGCCTGGTGACTCCTGTGCTGCGCGACTGTGATCGCCTGAGCCTGGCTGACATCGAAAAGAGCATCAAGGAACTGGCCATCAAGGGTCGTGACGGCAAGCTGACCGTGGACGACATGACCGGCGGTAACTTCACCATTACCAACGGTGGTGTATTCGGCTCTCTGATGTCGACGCCGATCATCAACCCGCCGCAGAGCGCTATTCTGGGTATGCACAAGATCCAGGACCGCCCCATGGCCGTGAACGGCAAGGTTGAAATACAGCCGATGATGTACCTGGCGCTGTCTTACGATCACCGTCTCATCGATGGTCGCGAGTCGGTCGGCTATCTGGTTTCCATCAAGGAACTGCTGGAAGATCCGACCCGTCTGCTGCTGGACGTATAAACCGATAACAAGAGGTCGGGCTGCGGCCCGGCCTTTTTTATACCCCTGGCAACAACATAAAAACGGAAATAAAAAAATACTCTGAACCCTTACACAACAACGGAAACACAACATGAATTTGCATGAATATCAGGCAAAACAATTGTTTGCTGAATACGGTCTACCCGTTTCAGAAGGCTATGCATGTGATAATCCACAGGAAGCAGTGGAAGCCGCCAGCAAGATCGGCGGTAGTATGTGGGTGGTGAAATGTCAGGTTCACGCCGGAGGCCGCGGTAAGGCCGGTGGTGTCAAGCTGGCTAACACCAAAGAAGAGATAAGAGAATTCGCCGAAAACTGGCTGGGCAAAAATCTGGTGACCTACCAGACCGATGCCAAAGGTCAGCCGGTGGCCAAGATCCTGGTTGAGTCCTGCACCGATATCGACAAAGAGTTGTATCTGGGTGCGGTTGTCGACCGGGGTACCCGTCGTGTGGTGTTTATGGCATCCACCGAAGGTGGTGTGGAAATCGAGAAGGTCGCGGAGGAAACTCCCGAGCTCATCCACAAGGCGGCTATCGACCCCCTGGTAGGCCCGCAGGCTTATCAAGGCCGTGAACTGGCATTCAAACTGGGCCTCAAGGGCGACCAGATCAAACAGTTCACCAAGATTTTTCTCGGTCTGGGACAGATGTTCCTGGACTACGATTTCGCTCTGCTCGAAATCAACCCCCTGGTGATCACCGCCGAAGGCAAGCTGCATTGTCTG
The DNA here is from genome assembly GCA_041586855.1 of Oceanisphaera sp. GTDB lineage: Bacteria > Pseudomonadota > Gammaproteobacteria > Enterobacterales > Aeromonadaceae > Oceanimonas. The sequence continues at coordinate 19,445 of JBFGZI010000001.1, forward strand.
GACGGCAAGATCAACATCGACTCCAACGCCATGTACCGTCAGCCCAAGTTGCGCGAGATGCATGATCCCTCACAGGATGATGCCCGCGAAGCCCATGCGGCCAAATGGGAACTGAACTATGTGGCACTGGATGGCAACATCGGCTGCATGGTCAATGGTGCCGGCCTGGCCATGGGCACCATGGACATCGTTAACCTGCACGGCGGTGCACCCGCCAACTTCCTGGACGTAGGCGGCGGCGCCACCAAGGAGCGGGTGACAGAAGCTTTCAAGATTATTCTCTCCGACAGCAATGTGAAAGCAGTGCTGGTGAACATCTTCGGCGGTATCGTCCGTTGTGACATGATTGCCGAAGGCATTATCGGTGCGGTAAAAGAAGTGGGCGTTAAAGTCCCGGTGGTGGTGCGTCTGGAAGGCAATAATGCCGAAGCCGGCACCGCGAAACTGGCTGAGTCCGGTCTCAACATCATCGCCGCCACCAGCCTGACCGACGCAGCCGTTCAGGTCGTTAACGCCGCACAGGGGAAATAACAGCATGAGCATTCTGATCAACAAAGACACCAAGGTGATTTGTCAGGGTTTCACCGGTGGCCAGGGTACCTTTCATTCCGAACAGGCCATTGAATACGGCACCCAAATGGTGGGTGGCGTATCGCCGGGCAAGGGTGGCACTACCCACCTGGGATTGCCGGTTTTCAACACGGTACGTGAAGCGGTTGAAGTGACCGGTGCCACCGCCAGCGTGATCTATGTTCCGGCGGCCTTCTGTAAAGACGCCATTCTGGAAGCGATCGATGCGGGCATAGAGCTGATTGTGACCATCACCGAAGGCATTCCGACCCTGGACATGCTGGACGTGAAAGTGAAGCTGGAACAAACCGGTGTACGCATGATTGGCCCCAACTGCCCTGGCGTGATCACCCCGGACGAGTGCAAAATCGGCATTATGCCGGGTCATATCCACAAGAAGGGCAAGGTGGGTATCGTATCCCGCTCCGGCACCCTGACCTACGAAGCGGTCAAGCAGACTACGGATGAAGGCTTCGGCCAGTCCAGTTGCGTAGGCATCGGTGGCGACCCGATTCCGGGCTCCAACTTCATCGATATTCTCGAGTTGTTCGAGAAAGATCCGGAAACCGAAGCCATCGTGATGATCGGTGAAATCGGCGGTACCGCCGAAGAAGAGGCCGCCGCCTACATCAAGGAATACGTCACCAAGCCGGTGGTGTCCTACATCGCCGGTGTGACCGCGCCTCCGGGCAAGCGCATGGGCCATGCGGGCGCCATTATTTCCGGTGGTAAGGGCACGGCAGACGAGAAGTTTGCCGCCCTGCAGGACGCCGGTGTGAAAACCGTACGCTCTCTGGCCGATATCGGTCAGGCGCTGCGCGAAGTAACCGGTTGGTAACAGCAAAGCTGTCAGCGTTACGCTGAAAGAAAAAAGGAGCCGAAAGGCTCCTTTTTGTTTTTTGTTACCCCTCACGTTTTGAATTACATCCGTTCGACCCGGCTCCAGGGATCGGGCTTGATGCTGAAATGGCCGTGTTGCCAGCGGCTGGCGAGGCGGCGGAAGTCGTCGCCTTTCATGTGAATCAAATCTCTGTGGTCACCACTTTCCATATAGACGTCGGCCAGGCCGAGCACTTCATCGTCCACCAGGGTGTCCAGCGCATAGGCTTCACCCAGGGCGGGAATGGCACCGGGATCGCAGTCATCGAACCATTTACCGAGGGTGTGCTCCGGTGTCAGCTGCACTTCGCTGTGTGTCAGGTAATTCAGGCGTTTCAGGTCGACTTTGTCGGCGGCAGGAAGCACCGCCATGATGGACGTACCGTCATCCCGCTCCAGAATGACCGCCTTGGCCATTTGCGCGAGCGGAACGTGGCTGGCGATGGCGCTTTGGCTTGCGCCTTCAGAATAGGCGTGGTGCACTTTTTCATAAGGGATATGGTGTTTATCCAGATACTGTTTCAGTCTTGTTGACATACCCATAGCTACCTCCCGAAGGCAAGGCCATCTCGACCGCCTTCTCTAGCTGCCTTTATAGTATAGCTCGGTCACTAAAATCTGATTTTGAAATGCCTCATACACCTCATGCCCCTCAATCATGCTCGCAGTTGGTGTTCAGTACCTGGCTGATGATTTCCCCCCTGGCCAGACGGGTGCGTATCTCGTCTCCCGGTTTCAGCTGGCCGGCATCGGTGATCACCCGTGCGTCCCGCTGGGTGATGCTGTAGCCACGGGCGAGCGTGGCCAGCGGACTGATGGCGTTGAGTCGGGAGCCGGCCAGGGCCAGCCGGTGCGCGCAGTGATCGAGGCGGGCTTTCAACTGGCTGTTCAGGCGCAACTGAAGGCTGCTGAGCAGCACCTGACGGCTCTGCAGCCGTTGGGCAGGATGCTGGTGCTGCAAACGCAGCTGGCCATTGCTCAGCCGCTGTTGAGCCTGATCCAGTCGTTGTCGCAGGGCGCGTTGCAGCCGGGCCTGCAGTTGGTCCAGCCGCTGGGCCTGCTGTTGCAGCTGTTGCCGTGGATCTTGTAATTGCAGGCGAGCATTCAAGCGGGTTAGCCGGTTACTGCTTTGCAACAGATTGCGACGCTGTGCCTGTTGCAAGCGTTGTTGCCACTGCTGGTATTGTTGCTGCTGGGCGTTGCCGTCCCGGCTGATCAGCTCGGCGGCGGCCGAGGGAGTAGGGGCACGCAAGTCCGCCACCAGGTCGCTCAGGGTGATATCCACTTCGTGTCCCACGGCGCTGACTACCGGCAGACGAGATGCGGCGATGGCGCGTATCAGCCGTTCGTCGTTGAAGCACCAGAGATCTTCCAGCGAGCCGCCGCCGCGGGCCAGGATCAAGACGTCGGTTTCGGCCCGGCGGTTGGCGGTGGCCAGGGCGGACACCAGCTGCATGGCGGCGGGCTCGCCCTGTACCTGGCTGGGATAGAGAATAACCTGTAAATGAGGAGCCCGACGGGCCAGCACGGTCAGAATATCGTGCAATGCCGCGCCGGTGGGAGAGCTGATGATGCCGATGCGGGTCGGATGCTCGGGCAGCGGGCGTTTGCTGTCCTGGTCGAACAGCCCTTCATCCCCCAGGCTGCGCTTCAGGGCCTCGAATTGCTGTTTGAGCAGGCCTTCACCGGCGGGGGCCATGGTTTGCGCCACCAGCTGGTAATCGCCTCTCGGCTCATAAAGTGTCACTTTGCCGAAGATAAGCACCTGATCGCCGTTTTTAGGCCGAAAGGAAACGCTGCGGTTGTTGCCGCGAAACATGGCACAGCGCAGCTGGGACTGATTGTCCTTCAGCGAAAAATACCAGTGGCCCGAACCGGGGGTGGCGAGGTTGGATATTTCCCCGCTCAGGGTGACCGCGCCCATCTCGCCTTCCAGCAGCATCCGAGCATGCCGATTAAGACGGGTGACCGTATAAACCTCTGTTAATTTATCCTGATGCAAAATGGCCCCTGATGAGTATCTTTATATTAAAATTAAGCCGGTTTTCCGGCTATTTTGCGCTTAATTTGCCAAAATCACAAAAATCGCTTTACCGAAGGGGGTCGGATGCCTAAAATTCTTCGGCAATATTTTATCCCCAACTGATGGTGAATATTGCGATGCTTAGGATTGCCCAAGACGCCCTGACCTTTGATGATGTACTGCTGGTCCCAGCTCATTCCACAGTATTGCCCAACACCGCGGATCTTCGTACCCGCCTGACGAAAGACATCCATCTTAACATTCCCATTGTTTCCGCCGCCATGGACACCGTGACTGAAGCCGATCTCGCGATTGCGCTGGCCCAGGAAGGGGGAATCGGTTTTATTCACAAAAACATGTCGATTGAAGCCCAGGCAGCTCAGGTTCGCAAGGTCAAGAAATTCGAAAGCGGTGTGGTATCCGACCCGGTCACGGTACGCCCCGACATGACCATTGGCGAGGTGCGTGAACAGACCCTGATTAATGGTTTTGCCGGTTATCCTGTGGTCAGTGCAGAAGGGGAACTGGTGGGTATCATCACCGGCCGCGATGTACGCTTCGTACAGGACATGAGCAAGCGGGTTCACGAGGTGATGACCGAAAAATCCCGTCTGGTCACCGTCAAGGCCGGCGCGTCCCGCGATCAGGTTGAAGCCCTGATGCAGCAGCATCGAATCGAAAAAGTGCTGATGGTCGGTGCCAAAGGCCAGCTGACCGGCATGATCAGTGCCAAAGACTTCCAGAAAGCCGAAAGCAAGCCCAACGCCTGTAAAGACGAGCGGGGCCGTCTGCGTGTAGGCGCTGCCGTTGGTGCCGCACCCGGCAACGAAGAGCGCATTCAGGCGCTGGTTGATGCGGGCCTCGACGTACTGCTGATCGACTCCTCACACGGTCATTCCGAAGGCGTGCTGCAACGTATTCGTGAAACCCGCAAGACCTTTCCGAACCTGCCGATTATCGGCGGTAACGTGGCCACCGCGGCCGGTGCTCTGGCTCTGGCCGAAGCGGGTGCGAGTGCGGTCAAGGTCGGTATCGGCCCGGGCTCCATCTGTACCACCCGTATCGTGACCGGTTGCGGTGTGCCTCAGATCACCGCCGTGGCCAATGCGGTTGAAGCGCTCAAGGCGCTGGATATTCCTGTCATCGCCGATGGTGGTATCCGCTTCTCCGGCGACATCGCCAAGGCACTGGCCGCCGGTGCCAACTGCGTGATGATGGGCTCCATGTTTGCCGGTACCGAAGAGTCTCCCGGTGAAATCGAGCTGTATCAGGGCCGTTCCTTCAAGTCTTACCGCGGCATGGGCTCCCTGGGCGCCATGAGCAAGGGCTCAAGCGACCGTTACTTCCAGGCCGACAACGCCGCCGACAAGCTGGTACCCGAAGGCATCGAAGGCCGGGTACCCTACAAGGGCATGCTCAAGGCGATTATCCATCAGCAGATGGGCGGTCTGCGCAGTGCCATGGGCCTGACCGGCAGTGCCACCATTGATGACCTGCGCACCAAGGCGGAATTTGTTAAGATATCCGGCGCGGGCATCCAGGAATCACACGTGCACGACGTGACCATTACCAAGGAAGCACCCAACTACCGGTTGGGTTGATCCCGAAACACAGTAGACGGGGGGGCTGGTTCCCCCCGTTTTTCTATTGCCGTCTGCCCCCCCACAGGCGGTTTTTGTAACGAGTAGGAAGACGATGACCAAAAATATTCATGATAACCGGATCCTGATCCTGGATTTCGGCTCTCAGTACACTCAGCTGATTGCCCGCCGGGTTCGGGAGCTGGGCGTGTATTGCGAGCTGTGGGCCTGGGATGTGACCGAAGCCCAGATCCGTGACTTCAATCCGAATGGCATTATCTTGTCCGGGGGACCTGAGTCGGTCACCGAAGCAGGCAGCCCGCGCGCACCGGAATACGTGTTTAACGCCGGCGTGCCGGTGTTTGGCATCTGTTACGGCATGCAGACCATGGCCGAGCAGCTGGGTGGCGCCGTGTCCGGCTCCAACGAGCGTGAATTCGGTTATGCCCAGGTACAACGGGTGGCCGACTGCGCCCTGTTCGCCAACATCGAAGACGCCATCGACGCCGATGGCAACTCTTTGCTGGACGTGTGGATGAGTCACGGCGACAAGGTCGTGGCCCTGCCCGAGGGTTTCCACAAGGTTGCCCAGACCGGTAGCTGCCCCTTTGCTGCCATGGCGGACGAGACCCGTCATTTCTACGGCGTTCAGTTCCACCCGGAAGTGACCCATACCCGCCAGGGTGCGCGTATGCTGGAGCACTTCATTCGCACCATCTGCGGCTGTGAAGCACTGTGGACCCCGGCGACCATTATCGATGATGCGATTGCCCGTATCCGCGAGCAGGTAGGTAGCGACAAGGTGCTGTTGGGCCTGTCCGGTGGTGTAGACTCTTCCGTGACCGCCATGCTGCTGCACCGCGCCATTGGCTCGCAGCTGACTTGTGTGTTCGTGGACAACGGCCTGCTGCGTCTGAACGAAGCCGAGCAGGTGATGGACATGTTTGGCGACCACTTCGGCCTGAACATAGTGCACGTCAATGCCGAGCACCGTTTTCTGGCCGCCATGGCCGGCGAAAATGATCCGGAAGCCAAGCGCAAGATCATCGGTCGCGTCTTCATCGAAGTGTTCGATGAAGAAGCGGGCAAGATCAAGGACGTTAAATGGCTGGCTCAGGGCACCATTTATCCGGACGTGATCGAGTCTGCCGGCTCCGCTACCGGCAAGGCCCATGTGATCAAGTCGCACCACAACGTGGGTGGTCTGCCGGATGACATGGAGATGAAGCTGGTCGAGCCGCTGAAAGAGCTGTTCAAGGACGAAGTGCGCCGGGTAGGTCTGGAGCTGGGTCTGCCTTACGACATGCTCTATCGTCATCCGTTCCCGGGGCCGGGTCTGGGTGTGCGCGTGCTGGGCGAAGTGAAGAAGGAATATTGCGACCTGCTGCGCCGGGCCGACGCCATCTTCATTGAAGAGCTGCACAAGCACGATCTGTACAACAAGGTCAGCCAGGCCTTCACCGTGTTCCTGCCGGTACGCTCCGTGGGTGTAATGGGCGATGCCCGTAAATACGACTGGGTTGTCTCGCTGCGTGCGGTAGAAACAGTCGACTTCATGACCGCGCATTGGGCGCACCTGCCTTATGACTTCCTGGGTCATGTCTCCAACCGCATCATCAACGAGATCGATGGTATTTCTCGCGTGGTTTACGATATTTCAGGTAAGCCACCAGCCACCATTGAGTGGGAATAATCAGTCTGCCTAACTAGGCATACCGCATGATATGAAAGGGCCGCTTAGCGGCCCTTTTCTATTTTAAGGGAGAAAGACCAAAGGCTTTTTCGCCACCTAACCCACGGAAAAACGAACACTAATACCAGACATATGGGATAGCGGGCAGGGTGAATGTTTTGATTGGGCTGCTTCTTGCTAAAAAGATAGTAATTAACTACTATCTTTTTGATCGGTAGCGCTTACAAGAGAAAACGCCATGGCTTTGCAAATGTTAAGAAACAGAAAACTGTTGGCTTTGCTCGGCCTGGCAGGCGGGGTTCTGCTGATTGTGCTGCTGCTTTTTTTGCGTGAGAGGCCGGCGCGCAGTGAAGTGAATGCGCCGCCGTTGCCTCTAACGGTCATTGAAGTACAGGCCATGCCGTTTGTGCTGACGGCGCGGGGCTTTGGCATTACTCGCCCGGTACATACCTGGCAGGCCGTGGCCAGCGTTCCCGGGCGCGTTGCTCACCGCCATCCGAAGCTCAACAGCGGCACCCTGCTGCCGGCAGGCACCTTACTGCTAACGCTGGATCCGGGGCGTTACCAGTTGGCGATTGCCGAGACCGAAGCCGAACTGGCCTCGCTGGCAGCCGAGCAGGCTCAGCTTGAAGCAGAAACACAAAGTACCCGTCACCTGTTACAGCTGGAAAATGAGCGGCTGCAGTTGTCGGAAGGCGAGCTCAGCCGCATCCAGCGACTTTTGAAAACCGGCGCCGTATCGCGCTCGCGACTTGATGAGCAGCACCGTGCCACCCTGGCGCAGCGTCAGCTTGTGCAATCCTTGAATAACCAGCTCTCGCTGTTGCCGTCGAAGCAGCAGTATCTTGCTGCACAAATGCAGCGTGCACGGACGCGCCTGAAACAAAGGCAGCAGGATCTTGAGGATACGCGCTTTGTGGCCCCTTATGATCTGCGCGTGCGCACGGTTGATGTGGAGCAGCACCAGTACGCAGCTCTCGGGCAGCCACTGTTTCTTGCCGACGGTATTGAACAGGCAGAAGTGGAAGCGCAGGTGCCACTGGCCATGTTGCGCAGGCTGATGACAGCCGTGTCCAGAGCTGTCGATTCGCAGCCGGCTGCGCTGGATATCAGCGACCGGTTCGATTTTTCAGCCATCCGTAGCGAAGTGGAGCTGACCGGTTTTCCGGCCGAGCACTGGCCAGCAAGCGTCAGCAGGGTGGCCAGCGGATTGGATCCCGGCACACGCAGTGGGCGGGTGGTTGTTACGGTAGACCAGCCATACAATCTTGCCAGTGTGCCTGAGCGCCCGGCGTTGCAGCGCGATATGCACGTAAAGGTCCGGTTTTCAGCCGACAATCCCCACCCCTTGCTGGCGATACCGTCTTCGGCGCTGCATCAGGGTGAGGTTTATCTGTTGGGGGATAACAATCTGCTACAGCGGCGCCCGGTTACGGTGGCTTTTGAGCAGAACGGCCTAGCGGTGATTAAAGAGGGATTGATGGCCGGCGAGCTGTTAATCACCGATGATCCTGTGCCTGCCATCGCAGGCATGAAAGTCACGCCACATCGTAACCTGGAGCTTGAGCAACACCTGCGACATAGTGCGCTGGGTGCGGCGCCATGATCCGCTGGTTTGCAGGCCACCCCACGGCGGCCAATTTGCTGCTGATCCTGTTGTTGGCAGCGGGTTTATTTACGGCGCCCAATTTGAAGCGGGAAACCTTTCCTGATTATCGCCCCGTTGAGGTCAGTATCGAGGTGGTTTATCGCGGCGCCAGTGCGGCCGACGTTGAAGACGCAGTTTGTCGGCGTTTGTACGATGCCGTTAAAGGCGTTGATTACCTCGACGAAATAAAGTGTGTGGCACAGGACAATCTGGCCCGTGCTACCGTTACCATGCAGGCGACCGGGGACTCCATTCGCTTTCTGAGTGATATCGACACCGAGGTCAATGCCCTTACCGACCTGCCGGCTCGGGCCGAAAGACCCGTGGTTCGGGAACTGCACCGCAGTGATCTGGTGGCGGCGGTGGCAGTGTATGGCGATATGGCACCGAACCGGCTTGAAGACTACGCGTTACAGCTGGAAGAGCGCATTATGGCGCTTCCCGGTGTTGCCCAGGTCACTCTGCAGGGGCTTTCCCAGCGCCAGTGGCAGGTCGAGGTATCGCGGTCCGTGCTGGCCCAGTATGACTTGTCCGCCAGCGAACTGGCCTTGCGGCTCAGGCAGCAGAGCATAGACGTACCCCTGGGTACTCTGGAGACGGCGGATCGGGACATTTTGCTGCGCTTTACCGACCAGCGACGCAGCCTGCGGCAGCTTGCGGATCTGGTGGTGGTGGCGGGCAGTGGCGGTGGCGAGCTTACCCTTGGCCAGATCGCCACGCTGCGGGAAACCGGCGAGCAAGCCCAGGCGCAGATCTACTTCAACAACCAGCGGGCGGTGGTGCTGGAAGTCAGCAAGACACTTCGAGATGACTCCTTGAACGTGCTGGAGGAGCTGACCACATTAATAGACGCCGAGCGCCAGCGTATCGACGGGCCATTGCAACTGACCCTGACGCAGAATATGACCAACATAGTACGGGATCGGCTGGAAATGCTGGTCAGCAATGGTATTGCGGGGCTGGCGCTGTTGATCGTGGTCATGGGCCTGTTCTTCCGCCCACGCCTCGCGCTTTGGGCGGTGCTTGGCTTGCCCGTGGCGTTTGCGGGCGCGTTTTTTGTGATGAGTCTGAGCGGCTTGTCGTTGAACATGATCACCCTGGTGGCGCTGTTGATGGCAATTGGTATCGTTATGGACGATGCCGTGGTAATAGCCGATAACATTGCGGTTCAGGCCCGCAAGGGCGCATCACCCCTGAACGCCGTGGTTGAGGGCACCCGGCAGGTGCTGCCGGGAGTGGTGTCCTCCTTCCTGACCACGGTATGGGTGTTTGCGCCTCTGGCGTTTCTTGTCGGTGAATTGGGTGCCGTGCTTAAAGTGCTGCCGGTGGTGCTGATTGCCGCCTTGTTCGCGAGTCTGATAGAAGCACTGTGGATTTTGCCACATCACCTCAAGGGCAGTGTTGTATCCTTGCAGGCAGACAGCCAATCCCGTTTCCGCACCGCCTTCGACCGGCATTTTGGCGTGTTTCAGGAAAATATTGGCAGACTTGCAGACACGGCAGTGAGCTGGCGTTACGGCGTGCTGGGCGGGGTCTTGCTCATCTTGCTGGGCACGGCGGGTTTTATGGCGGGCGGCCATGTCAGCACAGAAGCCATGCCGGATCTCGATGGCGATACCCTGGAGGCCCGGCTGTTGTTTCCCCAGGGCACTCCGCTGGCGCGCACAGAGTTGGCTGCCACGCAGATTGCAGACGCCATGTGGCATTTGAACGAGGTGCTTTCGCCGGAACAGCCCGATGAGTCTCCCTTGGTCGATGCCATTCAGGTACGTTTCAATTACAACCCCAGCGCCCAGGAGGCGGGCACCCACGTTGCGACGGTCATGGTCGATTTATTGAGTGCCGAGCGACGGACCCTGACCCTGGATGAACTAACGGTTGCCTGGCGCAAACAGATTGGTGATATCCCCGGGCTTTCGAGCCTGATAATTCAGGAGCCGGGCTTCGGCCCCGCCGGCATCCCCATTGAAGTGCGACTGCAGGGGGCAGATCTCGAGGATCTCAAGGCGGCTGCGCTGGAGGTGAGTGATCATCTGACCGGTTATGAGGCAGTCTTCAACATCATCGACGATCTGCGCCCCGGTAAACCACAGCGAACCTTTACCCTGAAGGAAGGCGCTCTGGCATCCGGATTAACCGCGGAAATGGTTGCCTCGCAGTTGCGTGCGGCCTTTCTTGGGGAAATTGTCGATACCCAGCGCATTGGCAGGCGAGATGTGGACGTTCTGGTGCGCCAGACCGCGCGCGACAGATCCAGCCTGGACGATCTTGCCGACCAGACTATTTTGATGCCCGACGGGCGACAGATGCCGTTGGCCGTAGTCGTTGATAGTCACAACCAGCGCGATTGGGCCACAATCACTCGCGTGGGTGGCCAGCGTACCGTTACGGTGCAGGCCAATGTGGATGCGCGCAAAGCGAGTGCCCAGGCCGTTGTCAGCGACATGCGCAGCCAATGGTTGGTGGGGTTTGAGCAACGCCACCCGCATGTTGTGGTCAGTTTTGAAGGCCAGGTAGCCCGTTCCGCAGAAACCGGCGGCTCCATCGCGCGTGGATTGTTGATTGGTTTGCTGGGTGTGTTTGTGATCCTGTCATTTCAGTTTCGCAGTTATGCAGAACCACTTATCGTTATGTTGGCCATCCCACTGGCCTTTGTGGGCGCGCTTTGGGGGCATGTGCTGCTGGGCTGGTATATATCGATGCCGTCAATGATTGGCGCGGCGTCTCTGGCTGGCATTGTGGTTAACGATTCCATCCTGCTGGTTCAGTTTATCAAGGAAAATCGCCGCAAGGGCATGAGTGCCATTGTCGCGGCAGGGCAGGCCAGCCGTGACCGGCTGCGCGCCATCCTCATTACCTCCACCACCACCATCGCCGGTTTGTTGCCCTTGCTGGCAGAAACCAGCGTGCAGTCGGCGGCCATCAAGCCGCTGGTGATTTCCGTAGTCTTCGGCCTGCTGGCCACGACAGTGCTGGTACTGGTGATGATTCCGGCTGTTTACGTGTTATTTGATGACTGGGGTTGGACTCGTGAAGAGTCTGAAGAGGCTGAATAGACTTTAATGTTGATGAGTGAGCGTAATGGATAAAACCAGACAAAAAAATTTGCCGGCCGAGGAGCGTCGCCACGTCACCGTCGAGGCGGTCATTGATCTTGCCGCAACCACAAATCCGGGGGACATAACCACAGCGGCCATCGCCAAACATATGAAGTTGACCCAGGGCGCGCTGTTCCGGCATTTCCCGAATAAAGAAGCGATATGGCAGGCGGTGATGAGCTGGGTTGCCGAGCGCCTGATGTCGCGGATCGAGAAAGCTGCGCAAGGTATTGAGTCGCCTCTTGAGGCAATGCAGGCCATGTTTCTGGCTCATATCGCCTTTGTCTCCGAGTATCCCGGGGCACCGCGCATGTTGTTCGGTGAGCTTCAGGGAGCCAAACCGACGCCGGCAAAGCGCTTGGCGCATGAGTTGTTAAAACAATACGCGGAGCGACTGCATGCCCTGATCGAAACGTCGAAATTGCGAGGAGAGCTGCCCTCGGCTTTAGATAACCATGCTGCCGCCGTACTGTTTATCGGCACCATTCAGGGTTTGATCATGCAATCGCTGATTTCGGGCGATATGGAACAGATGCGCCGCGACGCGCCGGGTGTGTTTGCCATTTATCGTCGTGGAATTGCATCGGCGGAACCGGAAGAGCGAGATGGGTAAACATGTCGTGCAAAATTTCCTTCTGGGTCCTGTTTACGCCGGCAGCCAAAAGGTGGACGTCGATAAAAAGGGCGCCGAGAGGCGCCCAATGGGATCGTGCTTGCTATTCATACACTCATTCATACTACTTGTCAGTTCGCAGACACTGGCTCCTGTGCCTGCGAGCCGGTTGGCCTTTCGGCCGACGTTGGAGTCAATCCTGGTTCTTGCGCTTGTCGCGCTTCTCCTGACGTTTTTCTTTCAGGGATTTTTCCGCTTTCTTTTTTACGTTTTCCTTACTCATGATCAAGCTCCTTGATGACCGGCCGTCGGAAAAGTGCCGCTTTCTTTTCTCGCTGGCTTACAAAATCGACTTTTTCACAAGCTCGAGTTGAATAGACTCAAGCTACACCAATTTAAAGATAGTCACGGCAGGCTGAACACTTCAAGGCTGCATCTCCTTATGATGTACTGGTCAGGCAATACGAACTAAAGATGGGTGCAGGCCGGATGCTACAAGCAACATCCGGCTTAAGCCGGGCAAAAGGGTGCAGGGCTCGGAAAATTGTTTTGATACTTATACATAAAACCCTCTTTGAGTGTGCGCTTATGTAAGTAGTGAAAATTCCAAGTAACTAAAAAATATATAAAAAAGCAGTATCAATACCCTAGCCCAAGCCCTTGTGGAAAGCAACGCCCAGTCAGGATTTATCAATCAAGGTAGTGATACTTGACGCAGCCCTTGCCGTGTCTGATATCTGCCAGATAGCCGCCGGCTCGGCTGTCTGCTAACGTTGTCAGACTTGTGATCATCAGGAGTCAAACATGGATTTTATTCGCATCATCATCGCCATCCTGTTGCCGCCGCTGGGTGTATTTCTGCAGGTCGGGATCGGCAAGCATTTCTGGATCAACATTCTGCTGACCTTGCTGGGTTATATCCCCGGTATAGTGCACGCGGTGTGGGTGATCGCCAAGAAATGAGCCTGTCGATATACGTAGCAGGCGTCGCAGCATGAGCGGCGGCAATGCCCTGGCGGACAGGCATTCGGCCACCATCAGGCGGCTGGATCGTTTCGCCTGGTTGCTGGACAGCGCTGTCAGGCTGCCTGGCGGTTTCAGAATAGGGTTGGACGGCATTATCGGGCTGGTGCCCGGTCTGGGCGATCTGGCCGCCGCCGGCTTGTCGTCTTATATCATTCTGGAAGCCGCCCGCATGAAGCTGCCGGGCAGGGTGCTGGTGCGCATGGGGCTGAATGTGCTGCTGGAGCTGGTGGTCGGCATTATCCCCATCTTCGGCGATCTGTTCGATTTCGCCTTCAAGGCCAATCGACGCAATGTTCGGCTATTGAACGAGTATTTAGGTAAAAGCAGGTGAACAGTGAAGGGTAAATGGTGAAGAGAACAACATAACAAACCTGAAACTTACTTTGGCCACGGAATACACGGACGAAATACCAGAGACTGTGAACGCAAGGTGTTTAGATTGTTACGCCTCACGCCTCACGCCTCACGCCTCACGCCTCACAGCGTTAAGCCTGTTTCTTGACCGGTTCGGCATCGAGATCCAGGATGACGTCGCCTTTTGGCCGACAGCAGCAGGGCAGGATCTCACCGGCGGCAACGAAGGCCAGCGGGGTTTGCTGGTAGCTGACCGAGCCCTCGAGCAGGGGGGTACGGCAAGAGCCGCAGTAACCACTGCGGCACTGATATTCCACCGCATGACCGGTGCGCTCCAGCCCTTCGAGCAGGGTTTCACCTGCCCGAAGTTCAAAGTTCAGCGCTCGGGTGCAGACGCGGCTCACAGCTCGAAGTCACCCAGATCGTCGTGGTTCATCTGAGAATCAATCTGGCCGACCAGATAGGAGCTGACTTCCACTTCCTGCGGGGCCACCTGTACATTGTCGGACGACAGCCAGGCATTGATCC
>JBFGZI010000002.1:0-25930 GCA_041586855.1 Oceanisphaera sp.
CACATCAAAAGCCTGATCCCATGATATCGGGGCGAAGTCGCCGTCTTTATCAAACTGGCCATTTTTCATGCGCAGCAGCGGTGTGGTTAAACGGTCTTTTCCGTACATGATTTTCGACAGAAAGTACCCTTTAATACAGTTTAGCCCTTTGTTAACGGGCGCTTCGGGGTCGCCCTGGGTGGCAACCACGCGGCCATCCTGGGTGCCGACTAGCACAGAGCAACCGGTGCCACAAAAACGGCACGGGGCCTTGTCCCATTTAATGGCGGTTTCATCAGAGCTGACGATCAAGTTGGTGGCAGAAACCGGGAGGCTGATCCCTGCCACTGCCGCGGCAGAAGCGGCCGCATTTGCCTTCACAAACGCACGTCTGGTTATTTTCATAATTCATCCTTAAGCTTCTAATTCAGTGTTACTTTCTGCTGTGCTGACGTCATCAACTTCATCATCGAGGTCACTCTCAATTTGATGAAACACCAAGGCGGTACTTAATACGTGATCGAGTTGATTTATCGCATCGATAGTGTCGGTGATATAACCCTGATTTTGGGTTTCTATTACCACCACCAGTTTTCCTGCTTCACTTTCGCCATAAATTTCTGCACCGTCAAAAGTCTCAATCTGCTGTTTGATGGCGCTCAAATACTGTGGCACAGCGTGAACCACCAGACTTGAAATATGAACTTCATTAAGTGACATTCGCGCTCTCTTGTAAAATATTTTTAATGGTGATGGCAGAGGTCGGACAAACCGACACACAAGCACCACACCCAGTGCAACTGGATATGTCTATTTGTGGTTTTGCTACCGCCCCCACCGTCAGCTTGAAGCTAATGGCAAAGGGTTCACAGCTGTCACCGCAGCTTCGACAATCAATGTTTTTTTTAGCCAGGCAGCTTTCTTCAATTACCGCCTTGGCGTGCCAGGCCGGTTCGGTTTTTGGCAGAAACAAGGGTTCAGGACACGCCTCTGCACACTGGTAACAAAAGGTACATTCGCCGGCTTCAAAATCAACACGAGGGAAGCCCCCGTCGGAGGGGCGAATAATCTTGGTGGGGCATTGCTTTATGCATTCACCACATTGGGTACATAAATCGGTAAAGTTCGCTTCTTTTACCCATGGCAGTGAGGGGGTGTCCATGATTTTTCGACGGGTAAACAGTTGGCGTCTGGAAAAATTAACCTGAGAATCTGACATACTAGCCCAACCACCCTGTCGAAATTGCCTGTCGAACCTGATGCTTGAACATAAAACAATCATTGAAATCCAAGCCGTGCCAATTTAGTACTATGTAGTTTTAATAGCCAGGGTCAAATGGCAAAAAAGAAGTATTTGAGAGGTGATTTTGACTTAGATCAAGCAATTCACCAATAAAGGTCACAGGATTGCTGTGGCTAGAAATCGAAAAAGCGGGAAGATTGTTCTCCCCGCTTCCGGCTTATAACTGTCGGTTTTAGTGCAGCTTCAGGCGGGGTCGCAGGAAGCGGTTGATACGGCCTACCAGCATCATCAGGCCGGTGCGGGTATAACCGTGCAGCGCCACCTGGTGCATGCGGTACAAAGACACATACACGGTGCGGGCGATACGGCCTTCTACCATCATGGAGCCACGCATCAGGTTACCCATCAGGGAGCCGACGGTGGAGTAACGGCTCAGGCTCACCAGAGAGCCGTGATCCTTGTAAACGTAGGACTTGAGCGGCTTATTGTTGAGCCGCGCCAGAATATTGCCGTAAACCAGGCTCGCCATCTGGTGGGCAGACTGGGCCCGCGGCGGCACCGGCTTGCCGTTTTCCTGCATGCAATGGGCGCAGTCGCCGATGGCGAAGATACTGTCATCCCGGCTGGTCTGCAGGGTCGGCTTGACCGTCAGCTGATTGATGCGGTTGGTTTCCAGGCCGGCGATCTCTTTCAGGAAGTTCGGTGCCTTGATGCCCGCGGCCCATACCATCAGGGTGGCCGGGATCAACTCGTCATCCCTGGTTTTCAGACCTTCGGCGGTGGCTTCCACCACCATGGTATTGGTGCGAACATCCACCCCCAGCTCACGCAGTTCCTTGTGCGCCATGCCGGAAATGCGCTCGGGCAGTGCCGGCAATATACGCGGGCCCGCTTCTACCAGAGTCAGGCGCAGGCAGTCACGGCTGAGCTTCTTGAAGCCATAGGCGCTGAGGTGTTCAACCGCATTGTACAGCTCGGCAGACAACTCGACGCCGGTAGCGCCGGCGCCGACGATGGCGATGTTCACCTTGTCGTCGACAGCTTCGCTTTCACCGTATTGCAGGAAGCGGTTCATCAGCTCGTCATGAAAACGCTCGGCCTGCTGCGGGCTGTCCAGAAAGATGCAGTGGTCGCGCACGCCCTGGGTGCCGAAATCGTTGGAAATCGAGCCGATGGCCAGCACCAGAATGTCGTACTGCAAGGTGCGCTCGCTCAGCATCGGATTGCCGTTATCGTCCAGCATGGGGGCCAGGGTAATGGTCCTGGCGTCCCGGTCTATGTAGGTGAGCGACCCCATCTGAAAAACGAAACCGTGGTTATGGGCATGGGAGCGATAGCTCAGGCCGTCGATACCGGGATCCATGGCGCCGGTGGCCACTTCGTGTAGCAGTGGCTTCCACAGGTGAGTCCGATTGCGGTCTACCAGCGTCACTTCCGCCTTGCCCTTGCGACCCAGCTTGCGGCCCAGTTTGGTCGCCAGCTCCAATCCACCGGCGCCACCGCCGACCACGATAATCCTTGTCATGTTTGACCTCTGAATAATGTAAAAAAATCTGCGGCTATGACAAATATGTGTCCTCGCCATAGCCGCATATTCTTGTTATGGCCTCCCTGCGGGAGGCCCTGGTATGCAGATAAATATCCGCACATTTTTTCTCGTCATTCCCGCATGGCGCCATCATCACGCATCTGCCAGACGGCGTAACCGTTCGCTGGCTTCTCGCCAGCGGCGGCTGCCATACAGGTGGCGGGCCACATCCGCCTCTCGCTTGCCCAGAGAAGACAGATCCCGTTTGCGCAGGGAAGACAGGTCCCGCTTGATATCGTGGGGCAGCGCGTCGATGATCTCGACCGCACCGGCCCTGTGATTGCAGGCCAGCAGCAGGTCGCAGCCTGCCTGCAGGGCACTGTGGGCCCGATCGGTGTAACCGCCCGCCACGGCGGCCCCTTCCATGGTCAGATCGTCGCTGAAAATCAGTCCCTTGAAGCCGAGCTGTTGCCGCAGCACCTGTTTCAGCCAGAAGGATGAAAATCCGGCCGGGTGCGGGTCCACCGCCGAATAAATCACGTGGGCCGGCATCATGCCCTGCACCAGGCCGGCGGCAATCAGGGCACGAAACGGCACCATGTCGGCCTGCTCTATCTCGGCATAGTCGCGGGGGTCGACCGGGCTTTCCTTGTGGGAGTCGGCGCGCACGCTGCCATGACCGGGAAAATGCTTGGCCACCGCCGCCATGCCGGCGGTATTCATGCCCTTGATGTAAGCGCTGGCATGCTCGATGACCGGTTCGGGGTCGCTGCCAAAGCTGCGATCGCCAATGACCTCGCTGCCCCGTTCCAGATCCAGCACGGGCGCAAAGCTCAGGTCGATGTCGTGGGCCAGCAGCTCCGCCGCCATCATCCAGCCGGCGTCTTCCAGCAGGGTGAGTTTATCCGGGCGGTTCAGCGCCGCCAGTTTGCCCGGGGCCGGTAGCGGAAAGAAGCCGTCGCGAAAACGCTGCACCCGGCCCCCTTCGTGATCCACCGTTAGCAGCAGGCCAGGTTTGACCGCGCGAATGGCCTTGACCAGGGCTCTCAGCTGCGTCCGATCGTGATAGTTACGACGGAAAAAAATAACCCCACCCACCGTCGGATGTGCCAGCAGTTCCCGCTCTTCGGCGTCCAGCTCGCAACCCTGTACATCAAGAATAAAGGGGCCCATTACTACTCCGTTATCGCGCTTTATTACCGCGCTTTAGTGGTCAGTTCAACTAATGCCTGCGCCAGCCGCGCCAGCGCTCTGTGTTGCAGCTCAAGATAGTGCGGGGCCGGGTTGCGCCGGTACTGCAGCGCCGCCCACAGGGCCGTCAGCCATTGTACCCAAGGCCGGCGCGCCTGAAAACGACGCACGTCGAGAGTGCCGCCGGCAGCACCATAGGCCGCCAGCAGTGCTCGCTCCTGCTCGAGGTTCAGTTCGAAGCTGTCGGCAATCACCGCCAGCTCAAAAGCCGCATCGCCCCGGGCCGCGTATTCCCAGTCCAGCAACCAGGGGCGTTCGCCCAGCAGGTTGGCGGCATTGAGATCGTGATGACAGAATACGGGGGTAAAGGCCGGATTCAGCACCGGCGAGGAAAAACAGGGGACAAAAACGGCCAGTTCGGGCGCCAGCGGCGTCAGTTGCCGCAGATAAAGCGCCGCCTGGGTCGCCAGATCCAGCGGCGGCAGCTCGATGGGTATCTTGTGCAGCCGGGCGACCTGGCGCATCAGCAGGGGCAGGTCCGGCTCGCGCCCACGCCAGTCCGGCTCATCCAGCCAGTCCAGTATCAGCAGCCCCTGCTCGGGTCGGGCATAACGGATCGCCGGGGCAATCCCCGCCTCGGCGGCGGCAGTGTGGGCGCGCAGCTCAAGAGCTCTGTCTATGCCCAGAAGGGCCGGATTTTCGCAGCCCAGCCTGAGCCAGTAAGGGCTCCGAGCCGTGTCGAGCCGCCAGCAACGATTGGTGTAACCACCTGCCAATGGCGTCAGCTGCCCCTGCCATTCGCGGGGCAGCGACGCCAGCAGCCGATCAGCGTTCACTCACGCTGTCGGACCAGAGCACTTCACCGCTGCTCAGCTCCATCAGTTGCCCCTGCAACCTGGTGCCCCCGCCGTTGCGGGTCAGGGTGGTGGACAGCAGATAATCGGCGCCACTCTGTTTGCCCAGTCGTACCAGTGCCGCCATGTCGGCCCGGCCGCCCTGATAGGCCAGTTGCTGGCGCAGGCTGCTTACCTTGGCGCCGTCGGCAAAGGTCAGGCTGCCGCTCAGGCTGGCGCGCAGGCGCTCGGTCAGGCCCCGGGTATCCACCGGGCTGCCGGCCTGATTGCTGATATCATCCAGCAACACGGCACCCTGCACTTCATTCACGGCGCCGCTGTTTTTCAGGCGGGCCGCCAGTCCGTCAACCAGCCGTTCCAGATTGGCGCTGCGCACCTCCGGCAGTGGCGCCATCGGGGCCGCAGGCATTTCAATCACCGGCGGCTGCAGTACCGGAGCCGGTTGCTGCGGGGCCGCTTGTGTCGGTTGCTCAGGCGCCGGACCGACAGGTCTGACCGGCGCCGGCCGGGATGAATAGGGATTGGGCATGGTACAGGCACCGAGAGCCATGCCAGTGACCAGCAATAGCGTTAAGCGAAACGGTTTCATAGTCTTCCTTATCGAGCCAGCATAGGGCCCAGCGGACGGCCGCCCAGCAGATGCATGTGGATATGGTACACTTCCTGACCGCCGTGACTATTACAGTTCATGATTAAACGATAGCCGTCTTCGCTCAGCCCCGCCTCGGCCGCCAGCTTGCGGGCCACGGTAAACAAGCGACCCAGAGCCTGCTCATGTTCGGCTTCCACCTCGTTCACGGTGGGGATCAGCACATTGGGGACGATAAGAATATGGGTCGGCGCCTTGGGCGAAATATCGCGGAAGGCCGTGACCAGCTCGTCCTGATACAGGATATCGGCGGGAATTTCCTTGCGAATGATTTTGCTGAAAATGGTTTCTGCTGCCATTGCTGCTCTCCTTGAAATAAGTCGCCGGGCCGCGCCAGTCGGCCACAGTCCAGGATTCGCTATTATAGCCTTGTTGCTCGTCAAGGGAATGACGTCACGGTGAATAAACTATTGATTAAAAACACAACCTCGGCCAAGGGCCCCGGCTTCAATGCCTGGTCCAGTGCTATGTGGTGCTATGTGGTGCTAATCGTACAGATAAGCGGCAAACGCACCGGTCGGCCCCGGTTCGGTATTGACAGCTTCGGGGACATTACCTAATATCCGTCCCCGTCGCTTACCGAGGTAAGTATGACGATGTCGGCGTGTAGCGCAGCTTGGTAGCGCACTAGCATGGGGTGTTAGGGGTCGGAGGTTCGAATCCTCTCACGCCGACCAGATTACCCTTTAAAAAACCCACCTTTCGGTGGGTTTTTTATTGCCTACGTTTTTTACCCCATGACGTTCACCTCAGCGCCAGCCTCTGTCACTGCCTCGTCAAATCGGATTCAAGCAGTACCATTATCGGATACACTGTCAGGGTGTTTTACCGCCTCGGAGAACTGCCATGAAAATATTACAACGAAAGTCGCTGGCGCTGGTGCTGGCCGGCACACTTACTACCCAGCTGGCTGCCTGCGGCACCGTCTTCTATCCGGAGCGAAAAGGTCAGATAAGCGGCCGTATCGACCCCGTGGTGGCCATCGCCAACGGTGTTGGTCTGCTGTTCTTTATCGTCCCCGGCGTCATCGCCTTTGCGGTCGACTTCGCTACCGGCGCCATCTATCTGCCTGGCGGCCGTCGGGCCGAGCTGCAACCGAATGCGACCCCGGACAGCCTGAACGACAGCATTTATGCCAGCACCGGCCAGCGCATCGACTGGCAACAGGACAGGGTACTGGTTGAAGCGCTCGGCTCCACCGACGAAGCCCAACAGCGGCTGCTCGCCGCCCGCTGAGTTGGTTTGCCGCTCGATTTGCTCCCTCCCCTTGATCATCGCTTCTGCAGAATGACTGTGAGGTGCAACGCAAGGGGAGGGCTGGGGAGGGGTTTCTGCTGGATGGTAATGACACCCCCACCCCGCCTCCCCCTGGCCTGACAACTTTTTATGTCTGTATCCCCGCTGCCAAGGGGGAGGAGCCGTTCGATTCGCCCCGCTGATCAATAAGCGCCGCCGATGGCCGGGCGCAGGTGATCGTACAGCGGAATGGTCTTGTTCAGTTCGGCTACCGAGGCCCCCGGCGCCAGCGTGGCCAGCCGCTCCCGGGCCCGCAGGATCCGGTTGCTGCGCAATAGCTGCACATTGGGATAAAGTCGCCGGGCTTCACCCAACAGCTGCTGGGCCTCGTCTTCCTGCCCCGCCGTGGCCAGCGCCAGATAGGCGTTGTAATAAACCCCCGCCCGGGGCGTGTGGGTCAGAAAACGCCGGGCCCAGCTCACATAATCCAGCAACTGCTCCCTGTCTTCCGCCAGCAGAGCCCGGCTCAGCTGCCAGTGATGACGATAAAAGGCCACCCTGTCATACCAGATCAGCGGATTCACCACCGCCTGCAATTGCGCCTCGGTGCGGCCTTCATTCTGCTCGTAACGGGTCAGCTGCTGGCCCGCATAGAGACCGGTGGCCATGAACAGCATCAGCCCCAGGCCCCAGGCGCGTACCGGCCAGCGGCTCCAGGCCGGCGGTGCCGCCAGCAGGCGACGCTGGCCGTATTCCGCATCCATGACATAAAGCAGCACCAGTATCATGAACCAGTGCGGCAGCGAGTGATAAAAGGGAAATTCGGTCTGACTGTGAATGAAAATAGGGGTCAGTATTCCGACCCAGGCCAGGCTCTGGGCAAAAGGCAGCCGGTATAACAGCTGCAGCACCAGGCCGCTCATCAGTACCAGCCCCAGCAGCGGCACCACGCCGCCTTCAATGGCCCAGAGCAGAAACTCGTTGTGAGGGTGCCCCATCTCGGTAAACAGTGGCGGCGCGCCCGGGGTCAGCTCGCGCCAGTCAGCATAGGTGCTATAAAATGCCGACTCGAAACTGCCGTAGCCAAAACCGAACCAGGGCTTGTCCAGCCACATGCGCAGGCCGTGAGCGTAGATGTCGAAACGGCCGTCGGCCTGGGTATAGATGCTCAGGCTGCGCTTGCTCATGTCGAAGGCGTCCAGCCCGACGACTCCCAGCACGATACCGAGCGGGATCAGCAGCAGGCTGGCCAGCAGGCGCTTGGAGCGGGTCTTGATCAGGGTTTTCCAGATCAGTGGCTGCAATAACAGCAGCCCCAGCAACAGGCCAAGCTGACCGGCCCGGGATTGCAGCAGCACCACCAGCATACCGCCCGCCCCCAGCACGGCAGAAAACCACACCGACTTCAGCACAAAGCCGCGCCAGGGTGATTTGGCTTCGTTCAGCCAAAGGTACACCGCCAGCACCACGCCGGTGGCCACAAAACTGGCCATGACATTGCGGTGCTGAAAAATACCGTAGGGCGATCGCACCTGGGTGTTGTAGCCAAACCAGTTGCCCGGCTCCAGCACGAAGAACTGGGCCAGACCCAACAATATCTCTACGCTGACCGCCGCCAGCAGGCAATACAGCAGGCAGCGGCGGCCCCGGCCGTTGAAGCGGCATTGCTGCAGCGCCAGATAAAACAACAGGCCGCCGCACAGGCCCAGCATGCGCGGCAGGGCCTGGCCGGCCACGGAATTGTTATGCCCATAGAAAAACGGCAGCCACAGCAGGCTGCTCGCCGCCACCAGCCCCAGCCAGAAGCGACTGGTCAACAGGCGTCGACGGTGCCACTGCCAGAGTCCCAGTGTGCTCATCAGGCCGATGAAAAACCAGCCGATGACATTGAAGGGCAGCTGCAGGCCGATGCCGAACAGATGGGGTAAATAAAGGTGCATCGCCAGCAGGGCGTAAAACGCCATGCAGGCCAGCAGGGTTTTGGCCAGCCGTTCCTGTTGCAGCAAAGGCGAAGACATCATAATGGGGCGTATTCTCGCAGGCCGGGCTTGATCACAAGGCCCTACTTTACCCAAGGCCGGCACAAAAAGCATGAGCGGCAAGCTGCCGGCCCGGCAAATTCTGCCACAGCAATCACCCTTCCCGCACAGCGCACGGGAAGGGTCACACCGCTACCGGTCAGAATTCGAACCGATAGAAGATATCAATCGCCTGACTCAGACCACTGGTCGCCTGCAAATAAAGCCGGGGCAACAGCTCGTAACGCAGCCGCAACTCGCCGATGGCCGAGAAAACCCCGACGCCATAGCCGATCTGCAGCCCCGGCAACACATAAGCGCTGATATTCACCTCTGTCTCGTCGCCGCTGCCACCGGTATCCAGCGATACGTCCTGCAGCCCCAGCGCCTCGCCCACGTTGGTGACCAGACCGCCGATCTGGCCGACCCCGGCGCCCAGCAGCATCGACTGCAGCATGGCGTTACCATCGGTTTCACCGCCGCCTTCTAGACCTCGTCCGCGCAGCAGGTAAGACAGCTGCTCGACCTGCGGCATGGCGGGATCCGAGAACACTTCCACCTTGGGCTGAGCCGCACTGCCCGAGACCCGCACCCCAACGATAATACTGCTGTCGGACATGCTGGACGGGTTACGAATCGCCTCCACCCTCAGGTTGGGCTGATCCAGCGGACCACTGAACAGTATGCTGCCATCCCGGATCAGCAGATTCTGGCCGTAGGCGCGGAACTTGCCGTCAATCAGTCGGATTTCGCCGTTGGCTCGCATGCTGCGTTTCGGCCGCTGCACGATGCGCAACTGGCCTTCCAGCCGGGTATCCAGACCAAAGGCCTCCAGGCGCACATCTTCGGTCAGCCGCACATTGATACGAATATCCAGCGGCAGCTTGGGGGCCTTGTCGGGGATGATGCCCGACGCCTGCACTATGACCACATCTGCCGAACGGGACACGGCGCTTTCGGGCAGCTCCTTGACCTCTATTCGGGCCCAGGGGATCAGGATCTCGCCCCGCACCGTGGCCTGCTCGCCCAGACCGATTTGCAGATCCGGGCTGACCCGCACCCGCCCCATACCCGGATAGCCGGCTTCCAGCTCGGTACCTTTGAGGCGGATTTCGCCGCTCACCGGCAACTGCCGCCAGTCCAGCTCACCACTGATATTCAGTGGCCCATCGCCCACCCTGAGCTGACCGTTGATGGTGGCATTGGTGCCCCGGATATCCAGCCGGGTGCTGAAGTCGCGCACCTTGACCATGTCGGAATGGGTGTCCACCTCGCCACCGGTCAGGCTGATATCGCCAAACAGCAAGGGGGCCTGCAGGGTGCCGCCCAGTCGCGCGCTGCCGGCCAGGGTGCCCTGCAAGCGGACCACTTCCGGTAACAGCGGCGCCAGCCAGTCGAGTTTGAGCTGCTCTATGCTCAGGTTGCCACTGAGCGCGCGGCGTCCCTTGAGATCCGCCACATTGGCATCCAGCGCCAACCGGCCCAGCTTGGTCGAGCGAAAGGCCAGCGTCGACTGCAGCCGGTTGTCCACCATCTCGCTGGTGAGTGACAGTGTCTGATAGTCGAGCCGGGTATCGCCGCTGACAAAGGTACCCGGCGTGGTGCTGATGTTGGCGTTAAGCGTGGGCGCGCCGTCCTTCCAGCGCAGATCCACCCGGCCACCCAGTATTGCCTCCCAGGCAAAGTCTTTGGGAAAGAACGGCTCGAGTCGGGCCAGATTGAGATCGCGGATATTCACCCCGCCCTGGCCCTCTTTGGCGCTGGCGGTGAAGGCGTCGAAACACAGAGATGCCTCG
Organism: Oceanisphaera sp.; assembly: GCA_041586855.1. Taxonomy (GTDB): domain Bacteria; phylum Pseudomonadota; class Gammaproteobacteria; order Enterobacterales; family Aeromonadaceae; genus Oceanimonas. Next base: position 10,495 of record JBFGZI010000002.1, read on the forward strand.
CCCGAGCGCCAGCAATGAGGATCGGCACGAAAACGCGGAGCCTGCCACGTCATGGCCACTTCCTGCTGCAAAGCCCAGCGTTCGAACGGGGTATCCAGCACGGCCCGGCTCAGCCGGCCGCGCCAACCGTCCTTGTTCAGGCTGCCGTCGAGGCGCAGATTGGCCGCCAGCGGATCGCCCTCTACATTCAGCTCGAGCCGGTGCGCCGCCTCATCGCCACTGGCGGTGAGCAGCAGTTCCTTGAAGGTCAGCTCACCGGCCTGCATGCGGGCGATATTCAGCCGAATATCGCCGCTCATCTTCTCGCCCAGGGTGGCCTTGGCCTGCAGCTTGATATTGCGTGCTTCATTGTCGTTGAAGCCGGCCCGCTCGCCCTTGAGGCTGGCCTCGATTTGCGGTGCAGCCAGCTCGCCCCGTACCCGGATGTCGCCGGCCAGATCGCCGAACAGCCCGGGGGCATACACAGCCAGCTCCGGCGCCTTCAGCACGCCATCCAGCTGCCAGCGTTCCGTGATGCGGCCAGTGACCGTCAGCTGGTTGTTACCGTTGATCAGCCGAAGCTGATTGATGCTGCCCTGCATTGCCTGATCCAGCACCAGCTCGCCCTTGAGCAACAGCGGGTAATCCCGCAGCTGACCATGAATGTCGGGCCGGGCATTCAGCTCCCACTTTTTACCCTGCAGCACGAAACGGGTGTCCAGCTCGCCGTTGAGACGACCATCCAGCCCGGCCACGAAGGCGCCGGGATCCACTTCGCTCAGCGCCAGCAGCCCTTGCCAGTCGATGCCCCTAGCCCAGCTCAGGGCACCGGTCACCTGCGCCTCGCCTTGGGGCAGCGTCAGGGTCAGCGGGCTCAGGCTAGCACCTTGCAGATCGCCCTTCGCCGCCAGATTAATGCCTATCGGCGGCAGACTCGGCCCCTGACCTTCTGCCTTCAGAGACAGTTGATAGTCTTCAAGCCTGCCCTTCAGGGTCAGTTTCCCCTGCTCCAGTCGCCATTGGGAGTCCTGCAGCGGCCAGCCCAGCTGCTGCCAGTTCAGCGCGATATCGAACGGCAGCTTGGGATCCAGCGGTTGCGCCATCAGACTGGCCCTGGCTTCCACCACCCCGCCCAGGGTCAGCTGGCCCTTTAGCTTTTGCAGGTTATCGGACAGGGTCAGCGCCAGGGTCTGGCCTTCCAGTTGTCCGTCCAGCAGCGGTTTATGCAGGGTACCGTTCAACGCCAGTTCGAGCGGATAATCACCGCTCAGGGTGATGTTACCGCCGAGGGTCACTTTGGCCAGCTCATGGTCGAGCTCGGCTGTCAGAATCTTCAGTTCGCTGTCCTGTCCTTCCAGCTCGAGCACCAGGGCATGCAGGGCCTGGGTCTGCCCGCCCTGGATCAGCCGGCTGTCGGTCAGGCTGAAGCCTTGCAGCTTGACCGGAAAAGGCAGTACAACTTCCGGCAGGGTCAGCGGTGATCTGGCGGCAGCGGCGGTTTTTTCGCCTGTGGGTGCGGCCTCATCATTCGGCTCCAGCGTCAGGGTCAGCCCCTGCATATTGGGGCCCGTGATCACCATGCCGTCGGCATCCCAGTGCGCCGCCAGCTGCAGGCTCTGCCAGGCGATGGTCTGTCCGGGTAGGGATATTTTTACCCGGTCGGCACGAATGTCGTCCAGATCGAGTCGCAGCGGTGGCGTTATCTGGCCCAGCGGCTCGGTTGGCGCCTCTTCTTTGGCTGGCGGCAGAGTTCTGATGGTGATCTCTATGTCTTCGGCCACCAGCTGCCGCAGCCAGAAGCGACGGTCGATCAGCTTGCCCAGTTGCCAGTCGATGGTCACCTGCCGGGCCCTGAAGTCCAGTGAGTCCTGCTCGTAGCTCAGCTCCTCAAACTGCCAGCCCCGCCCCAGCTGGCCGGAGACCATGGTGCCGTCGAGCCCTGGCACCTGCTGCTTGGCCAGCCCCCATAGCCACTGGTTACCCACCGGGGTAAACAGCAGGCTGAACAACAGCATCAACAGTAAACACAGGGCCACCACCAGCCCGGTGAAAATACGCATCAAACTCATAGTTCAGGCCCCAGGGTAAAATGTATCCGCATGGGAACTTGTTCCTCCGATACGCCAAATGCCAGATCGACACGCACCGCCCCCACCGGCGTCAGCCAGCGCACCCCGACGCCGGTGCCCACCTTCCAGTCTTCGGTGTAGTCGTTGGTGGCGGTACCGGTGTCGACGAAGGTGGCAACACGCCATTTTTGCGCCACCTTGTAGTCGTATTCCAGGCTCAATGCGGTGGCGTATTTGGCCCCCAGCCGATCGCCATTGTCATCTGTCGGGCTGATATCCTGATAACCGAAGCCCCGCACCGTCATGTCACCACCGGTGAAGAAACGCAACGACGGCGGCAACTCCTGCACATCCTCCACCCAGACGGCGCCCTGTTCGGCCCGGGCGAGCAGCCGTTGCTTGTCGGCGATGGTTCGCAACCACTTGGTACGTCCCCACAGGCGGATAAAGCGGGTGTCCGAGCCCCACCAGGGTTCGGACAACTCCAGGGTGGCCAGCTGGGCGTCACCCCAGACCGGGTCCAGGCCTCCGCGCACCCGGGTGCGGCTGTAAGACACGCCGGGGATCAACAGAAAGCTTTCATCCTCCTGCTGACCCTGGGTATAGGATTCGTATTCGGAGCGAATAAACACATCCCGGGTCCAGTCATTGGTGTCTTTGTCCCAGCGATGGATTGAAGCCACCAGACGATCACTTTCGGTGTCGTCCTGATCCAGCCTCTGATAACCGCCCTGAACGGTGTAATAGTTGTTGAGCGGATTGCCGCGGGGGATCTTGTAGATAACGCTGATGTCCTGCTTGGGCGCCGAGATCTTGAGGCTGGTCTTCAGGCTGTGCCCCAGGTTGTTGATCCAGGGTTTGTCCCAGCTGGTCGAGACCCTGGGTCCCTCATCGGTCGAGAAGCCCGCGCCCACTTCGACCTCGTTGTCGGCCTTGGCGCGCAGCACCACCGCCAGCGGAATACGGTTGTTTTCATCCGCCTCACTCACTATCGGAAAGACTTCGACCTGACGAAAGTAACCGGAAGCGGAAAGATCGCGACTCATCTCGGCCAGACGAATGGCCTGATAAGGCTCGCCGGGTTTCACCTTCACCAGCGGCGTCAGCACCCGATCTACCGGCCGATCTGCATCCACCCTCAGCTCACCAAACTGGTATCGGGGGCCAGAGTCAAAAGTCAGTACCACATCGGCGGCTTTGTCCTGGGGGTACACCAGCACCTGACTGCGTTCATAGTTGGCATCGAAATAGCCGCGCGCCAGGGCCAGACTGAGCAGGCTCGCCTTGGTCTTTTCATACTTGTCGTGACGAAAGACATCGCCTTCTTTCAGTGACAGCTTGTTGACCAGCTGTTCAAACTGCGGGTCCGACGCCGAGTCGCCCTGCAGCAGCAGATCCAGGGTGCGAATACGCACGGGCTCACCGGCGGTCACCCGGACCTCGACCCGCTCCGGCTTGTCTTTGTCGGCGGTGATGTCGATGGTCGGGTTGTAATATCCCAGGGACTGAAGGCTGTTGATCACCGCCGTTTCTATGTCTTTGCGAAAGCGGGGCAACTGCTCGGCGTCGATGGTAGGCAGCTGATCCAGATACACCTGGGTATTGCTTTTCAGCTTGCCCTTCAGCCCCTGCAACTCAAGGCTGACGTCCTCGGCCCTGACATTCTGGCTGAGCAACAGCAGAATCAAGACCCCCCATATTCCCTTGTTCATAGCGCAACCCGTCTGGCTTTGTATTTGTTAATGATATCGCATAACGGCGGCGCACCTATCCGATCGGTGGCGCGGTAGCCGCCGACTCGCCGACTCGCCGATGCAGAATACATTTTATTGATCTGCGCACTGCGACCGGGCCGTGCGGCGTGGCACACTAGGCACCTGTCGAAACCTTACCGGGTGTCTTTTTATGACTTCTACCACCCCCTCCCGTGCCGTGCTCGGCTTTGCCGGATTCAGCGGCAGCGGTAAAACCACCTTACTGAAACAGCTGGTCAGCCTGCTCACCCAGCGCCAGTTACGTATTGGCATCATCAAACATACCCATCACGACGTAGAACAGGACCAACCGGGCAAAGACAGCTTCGAGCTGCGTCATGCCGGTGCCCGACAATGCCTGCTGGCCGGGCCTCATCGTACCATTCTCACCTGGGAAAATACCAAGCCAGAAGAGCCTGATTTGAATGAATCTCTTTCACGGCTCAGCCTGGACCAGCTCGACCTGGTGCTGGTGGAAGGCTTTCGCGAGGCACCCATCGCCAAGATTGAGGTGCACAGGCCCGCCTGTGGCAAACCCCTGCTGTGCCGGCACGACCCCCATATTCTGGCGGTAGCCACCGACGTCCCGAGCCTGGTCGCCCCGGTGCCGCTGCTGGATTTGAATAACCCCGAGGCCATCGCCGAGACTATTGTTCACTGGTGGCAAGCGGGGCGCCTGCCAGTGCCTGCAGATTGAATCGTTCGCCGGCCGGATAACCGCACATGCGGCGATAACCCCCATAGAGCAACGGATGCTGCCGACTGTATTGCTGATGCCGGGCCGGGGCCGACTCAAAAGTACCCATCGGCAGTATCCGCACCCGAATATCACGGTCGTGCTCCAGCGCCAGCCTGGCCCGGCTTTGCTGGGCCCACTTTTGCTGCAGCGAACTCTGTACATAGATAGCCGGGCTGAATTCGGGCCCCCTGTCGCAAAACTGACCCTCGCCATCAAAGGCATCCACCGCCGCCCAGTACAGGGTCAGCAGCTCTCCGTAACTCAGGGTGTGGGGATCATACTCCACCCGCACCACCTGCCGACGCAGGTGACGACTGCCGCTTTTCATCCAGCCCGTTTCGGTGCCCTTCACCCCGGCTTGCTCCGCAAAGAGCCTTTCCATCACCCAGAAACTGCCCCCGGCAAATACCGCCTGGGCCGTCTGGGTCGCCTGGGCCGGTAGCGCCAATAACAGCAACAACATCATCAGGGTTTGTCTGCCCACCCGCTTACTCCTTTACAAGCCACAGAGGCTTACCCATAGTCTATCGATGGCAATGCTAACTGATTGAAACCATATGGAAACACTTTTTACTTATCGCTGGTTACTGGGCTCCTTGAGCTTTTTGCTGCTGCCGCTGCTCGGCATCGTCGGCGTAGCCGGCACCCGCTGGCACTGGTGGCCCTACACTCTGGGGTTAATGCTGGTAGTGGCGGCGGTGGGGCTGGCCCTGGTGCTGCTGCCCCTGGCACTGTGGCACCGGCAGTGGCTGGCCGCTCTGCCGCCGGTTATTCTGTTACTGCTGGTGTTCCCCTTTCTTCTCCGTGGCCTGACCCTGCCGGCCATTCACGACATCAGCACCGATACCACAGAGCCGCCGCTGCTGACCGCCGCCGCCCGCCTGCGCGGTGCCGGCGATCACACCACCGACTACGCAGGTGAGGCGCTGGCCCGGCAGCAAGCGGCAACCTGGCCGGAACTGGCGCCCCTGGTGCTGCCCGACCCGCCCGAGCAGGTTCGCAGCCGGGTGAAGTCCCTGATAACACAACGGGGCTGGACCCTGACCGCCGATGACGAGCGGCAGCAGGAAGCTGTGGTCAGCAGCCGCCTGTTCGGCTTTCGCGACGACGTGGCCATCCGCCTGACCCCCGTCAAGAGCGCGTCCAGCGTCCATACAAGAGTCGATATGCGCTCCGCTTCCCGGGTCGGTAAAAGCGACCTGGGCGCCAACGCCGAACGCATCCGCGCCTTTCTGGCCGATCTGGAGTGATCGTTTGAGGTATGGGGCAACAGAGGCAACGGTGTGACCTCCCCCGACACGCTTCAAGCACGTCCATATGACGCTCAGCACATGACATCCCTGTCATGTGACGGTCGGCTGAGGTAACACCGTTGCCTCTCTCACAGACCCCGAGCCGTCTGTTAGAGGAGCCATCAAATGATTTGGGTGCCAGGGTAGGGCAAAGGGATCTGCTCAGCCGACCTTCCGTTTCAGGGATGAAACGGAGAGCGTACAAGGAGGTATCTATAGCGTGTCGGCGGAGCGGGCTCTTTGCCTTGCGTACACTGAACATTTAACCAGATCGAAACGAGTTTCAGGATCAAGCATGCAACTATTCGGGCAACTGGCCTGGTTTTTCAAGGCCCACTGGCGTACCTACAGCCTGGCGCTGTTCATGCTGGCCACGGTGACAGTGATGAACATGACCATTCCCTACCTGATCGGCAAAACGGTCGATCAACTGGTCTCCTCGCCCGACGGTGAGGCCGAGGGCCGCCTGCTGCTGTTGATCCTGGGGCTGGGCCTCGCCGTGTACGGGCTGCGTCTGGGCTGGCGCCGCCTGCTGTTTGGCACCTCCTACCGGCTGGGTAACCTGCTGCGCCGCCGCTTTTTCGAGCGACTCACCCGCCAGGGCCAGGCCTTTTACAGTAGCCACAATACCGGTGACCTGATGGCCCGCGCCACCAACGACATCGACGCCATCGAAATCGCCGCCGGTGAAGGCGTGCTGTCCGGCTTCGACGGCCTGCTGACCCTGCTGCTGGTGCTGATCATCATGTTCGGATTTATCGACTGGCGGCTGGCACTGGTGGCGCTGCTGCCCTTTCCGCTGATGGGGCTGGCGTTTTACCGTATTTCCAACCGTATCCACCATCATTTCAAGGCTGCGCTGGAACAGTTTTCCGTGCTCAACGACAAAGCCCAGGAAGCCATCGCCGGCATACATCTGGTCAAGTCCATGGGTCGGGAGTCCATCGAAAGCCATCAGTTTGGCGCCATTGCCGAGGCGGCCACAGAGCGCAATTTTCAGGTAGCCCGGGCCGAAGCTCTCTATGAGCCGGTGGTGTTTCTGTCCATGTCTGCCGCCCTGTTGCTGACCCTGGGCTTTGGCGCCGGACTTATCTGGCACGGTCAGATCAGCGTGGGGCAGCTCACCAGTTTCACCCTGTATCTGGCTCAGCTGATCTGGCCGATGTTTGCCTTCGGCTGGCTGCTCAATATCGTCGAACGCGGCAATGCCGCCCTGACCCGGGTCGAGGCCCTGCTGGCCGCTCCCGACAGCGTGCCCGACCTCGGCACCCGCGAGCCGCAAGGGGCAGCTCTGCGGGCCACGGCCCTGAGTTTCAGCTACCCCAACAGCCAGCAGCCGGCGCTGCAACAGCTATCGCTGACGCTGGCACCGGGCCAGGTGCTGGGCATCGCCGGCCCGACCGGCGCCGGCAAAAGCACCCTGTTGCAGTTGCTGATGCGCTACTGGGAGGCCGACAGCGGACACATAACCCTGGGCACTGTGCCCCTGGCCGAGTGCCGGCTGGACGCCCTGCGCCGCCAGTTTGCCTATGTACCCCAGGATGCTTTTCTGTTCAGCGCCGGCATTGCCGATAACATTGCCTTCGGCCGGCCCGACGCCAGCCGGGAAGACATAATAGCAGCGGCCCGCCAGGCCTGTGTGCATGAAGACATACTGCGCCTGCCCGGCGGTTATGACGCCCAGGTGGGGGAAAGAGGCATGAGCCTGTCCGGCGGCCAGCGCCAGCGGCTGGCCATCGCCCGGGCCCTGATCAGTAAAGCCCCGATACTGATACTGGACGATGCGCTGTCGGCGGTGGATGTGCATACCGAACAACGCATACTGCAGCAGTTGCGCCGCCGTCAGGGCCAGAGCTGCATCATCGTCTGCCACCGGCTGTCGGCGCTGGAACATGCGGACAGGACCCTGGTGCTCCAGCATGGCCGGCTGCAACAGTCGGGCCGCCACGACGAACTGATTAAACAGGATGGCTGGTACAGCCGGATGTGGACCTATCAGCAACTGGAGGCCCGCCTGGATGACGACTGAAGATACGCAGACCGAACAATCCCCGACGGATCAATCCCCAACCGATCATTCCCAGCGTCAGGGTAAGGGCACCTTCAGCCTGTTGCTGACTTATGTCTACCGAGACAAGCCGCTGCTGATCAGGGTACTGCTGCTGTTGCTACTCGCCACCGCCGCCGAGGTGGCGGGCCCGCTGCTGGCCAAGGTGTTTATCGACGACTACCTGCTGGCCGGGCACCTGCCGGTGTGGCCAGTGGTCGGACTGACCCTCGGCTATATCGTCACCCAGCTGGCCGCCGCCTGGTTTCGCTACCGGCAGACACTGCGTTTTACCGACATGGCGCTGGCCGCGGTGCTGGATATTCGCAAGCAGGTGTTTGCCCATGTGCAGCAACTGCCGATGGCCTTTTTCGACCAGGCCATGACCGGCCAGCTGGTGAGTCGGATCACCAACGATACCGAGGCCATCAAGGATCTCTATGTACAGTTTCTGTCGGTGGTGCTGACCAATGTGGTGCTGCTGGCGGGCATTATCACTGCCATGGCGTTGCTGAACATACAGCTGATGCTGGTGGCGCTGCTGCTGATCCCGACCGTGGTCGGGGTGATTTACCTGTACCAGAAACTGAGCGGCGCGGCGGTGGCCGACAGCCGACAACTGCGCTCAGACATCAACGGCACCCTCGGCGAGTCCATTTCCGGCATGGCGGTATTGCAGGCCTGTGGCCTGCAGCAGAATGCTACCGAACGCTTCGAACACCTCAACCGGCGCTATTACCGGGCCCGCATGCGCACCATCAACATCGGGGCCGCCCTGCTGAGGCCCGCCATCGATCTGCTGAGCGTGCTGGTGTTGCTCGGCATCCTCAAGGTGTTCGGCTGGCAGCAGGTCAACGGGGTGGCGGAAATCGGCGTCCTCTATGCCTTTCTCAATTTCATGGGCCGCTTTACCGAGCCGCTGGCGGAAATTACCCAGCGCTTCAACCTCTATCAGCAGGCCATGGTGGCGGGGGATCGAGTGCATCGGCTGATGCAACAGCCCCGGCAACACTACGGCAAGAGCAGCGACACCATTCACCGGGGCGCCCTGGCCTTTCACAAGGTCGACTTCGGCTACCGTGCCGGCCAGCCTGTGTTCGAACAGCTGAGCCTCGATATTCCCGCCGGCGCCTTTATCGGCATAGTGGGTCACACCGGCAGCGGCAAAAGTACCCTGCTGAATTTGTTGCTCAACTTCTATCCGGTGGATGCGGGCGACATCACCGTCGATGGGGTACCACTGAGCCATTACCCGCAGCAGGCGCTGCGTCAGGGCATTGGGCTTATTCCGCAGGAGCCCTTTATTCTGGCGGGCAGCATTTATGACAATATCGACATGGGCCGCAAGCTGCCCCGGGAACAGATAGAAAACGCCGCCCGGCAGGCCCATCTGCTGGAGACGATTAACGGCCTGGAGCAGGGCTTTGACACCCGCCTCGGCGAGCGTGGCAGCCGGCTTTCTACCGGCCAGCGCCAGCAACTGGTGATCGCCCGGGCCCTGGCCGCCGCCCCGCGCATCCTGCTGCTGGACGAGGCCACCGCCAACGTCGACAGCGAAACCGAACAGGTGGTGCAACGGGCGCTGCAGGCCCTGCACGGCAAGGTCACCCTGATCGTGGTGGCGCACCGTTTGTCCACCATCAAGGCGGCCGATCGCATTCTGGTGATGGCCCACGGCGAGCTGGTGGAGTCCGGCAGTCACCGCCAGCTGCTGAGCCTGCCCGAGGGTCGTTACCAGGCCATGTACCGACTGCAGCAACAGGCCCGTCAGGTGGAGCTTGCCGAGCAACACGATTTGTAGCAGCATCGGCCCCATTCGGCCCGGCACACACAAATAATTTTGTGCTGTCGGCACTCAGGCCGAGCCGCCAAGCTACGCTTTTACTTAGGGTCTGTTGACCTTTCGTGATGACTTTTGCAGCAGTTTGTGGGGTTTTGATACAAGACAGAGCTTATGCCGTGTAGTCGCTCTACATAAATAAGCGATAACGCAGTAGCAAGACCCCACAAGCGCTGCCCTGCGGGTTCGGCTAAACGTGTTTTTCTCTTTGTTGAGAGGGCTTTGCTTAGAATGACTAGGCTACAACCCTCTCGCCGCGATAAAAACGCGTTTAACTCGAACAAAATTTCACCGCAAAAGGTCAACAGACCCTATAAGAAGCCCTGATACCAAGCATGGCGACAAGGGGTCATTTATGGGTACGGCACCGCAGTTTGAACACGCTTCGCTTCACGATGCCCAACAGGCACCACGCCTGGTGCGGCGCCGCCGCTGGCGTTGGTTGCTGTGGTTTCTGGTATTGTTATTGCTGGTGATCTCCGGTGTGCTATTGGCCTATGAAATGCGCACCTCCAAGCTGCAGGCGCGGGAAATATCCCGTTATGCCGAGACCCTGACCTATTCCCTGGAGCCCGGCCCCAGTTCGGCCATCCGCTATCCCGATCTGGGTCCCTTCGATCAACGGCTCGGCTACACCCGGCTACCGGACTTTCTCGCCCGGCTGCAACAGCAGCAATTTATTATCGAGCAGCAGGTGCAGCTGTCGCCGGCGTTGCAGCAATACAGCCACCATGGCCTGTATCTACCCTATCGGGAGAAAACCCAGGCCGGGCTCTTTATTGGCGATTGCCGCAATGAGCCGGTCTACGACTACCGCTATCCGCAACGCCATTACCCGGACTTTGCCGGCATAGCGCCGCTGGTGGTCAGCACCCTGCTGTTTATCGAAAACCGGGAACTGCTCAGCCAGGCGCAACCGCAAGTCAACCCGGCGGTAGACTGGCCACGCTTTACCAAGGCGGCGCTGTCACAACTGGGGCGGGCACTGGAGATACAGGACAACTCGGCCGGCGGCAGCACCCTCGCCACCCAGATAGAAAAATACCGCCACTCACCGGGGGGACGAACACCCTCGGTCAGTGAAAAGCTGCGCCAGATGATCTCCGCCAGCGTGCGCGCCTACCAACAGGGGCCCGAGACTCTGGCCGCCCGCCAGGGCATTGCCCTGGCCTACCTCAACTCGGTCCCCCTGGCTGCCGCCCCCGGCCATGGTGAAATTCACGGCCTGGGTGACGGTCTCTGGATCTGGTTCGGTGCCGATCTGGATCGGGTCAACCGCCTGCTGGACACCGCCGAACAGCCGCCCGGGTCACTGGCCGAGCAAGGGATGGCCCTGCGCCAGGTGATGGCGCTGATGATTGCCCAGCGTCGTCCTTCCTATTATCTGTACCGGGGGCGAGACGATCTGCACGCCCTGACCGACAGCTACCTGCGGCTACAGGCCCAGGCCGGCATGATAAGCCCGGCTCTGCGTGACGCGGCGCTGACCCAGCGACTGGTTTTTCGTCATTTCAGAGAGCGGCCGGTCACCCAGTTTGTTGAAAACAGCAAGACACTGCAGGTGACCCGCGGCCGCCTGGCCAGCCTGCTGGGCATCTCTTTCTATGAACTGGACCGACTGGACATGTCTGCCCGCACCACCCTCAACGCCGATCTGCAGCAACAGGTGACGCATTATCTGCAGCGGCTGGCCGATCCACAAGTGGCCGAAGCCATCGGCCTCTATGGCGAGCGCCTGCTATCGCCGGAAAAGACCGCCGAGGTGCGCTACAGCTTTACCCTGTTCGAGCGCGGTGATGAAGGCTTTTATGTGCGGGTACAAACCGACAACACACTGCAGCCGTTCGATATCAACGAAGGCAGCAAGCTGGAGCTGGGCTCCACCGCCAAGCTGCGGGTCATGGCCACCTATCTGGACATTATCGCCGAGCTGCACCAGCGTTACGCCGGCCTGTCCCCCCAGAAGCTCCGTGCAATCAGCACCGAGCCGAACGACTTTCTCAGCCGATGGGCCATCGACTATCTGCTGCACCACCCGGATCACGCCCTGCCGGCCATGCTGAATGCCGCCCTGGAACGACGCTATTCCGCCAGCACCGGTGAGCGTTTCTTTACCGGTGGCGGCCTTCATACCTTCAACAACTTTCGTCGCCAGGACAACGGTCGCAATCCGACCCTGATCGAAGCCTTGCGCGAGTCCATCAACCTGCCCTTCATCCGGCTGATGCGCGACATAGTGCGTTACAGCCTGTATCAGAGCGAAAACCGCGCCCAGTTGCTGGCCGATGACCAGGACCCTCGCCGTCAGGAATATCTGAGCCGCTTCGCCGACCGGGAAGGCCGGGTGTTTCTGTTGCGTTTCTGGCGCAAGTATCAGGGCAAAACCACCGAGCAACGGCTGGACAGCTTCTTCGATGGCCTGCGCCCTACTCCGGTGCGGCTGGCGGCGGTGCATCGCTATCTGCTGCCCGACGCCAGCCCCCGGGAGTTTGCCGCCTTTCTGCACCAGCGGCTGCCTGCGGAGCGACTGACCGACAAGCGGCTCGACGAGCTGTATCACCGTTATGGCCCCGGCGCCTACAGCCTGCCGGATCAGGGCTACATCGCCCGGGTGCATCCGCTGGAGCTGTGGCTGCTCGGCTACTTGCAGCACCTGCCCGGCGCCGGCTTTGCCGATGCCGCCGACGCCAGCAAGGAAGAGCGTCAGGAAGTGTACGGCTGGCTGTTCAAGACGCGCCATCGCAGCGCCCGCGACAGCCGGATCCGCACCATGCTGGAAGTCGAAGCCTTTACCGATATTCATCAGCGCTGGCAGCGACTGGGTTTTCCGTTCGATCATCTGGTGCCGTCACTGGCCACCGCCATCGGCAGTTCGGGAGACAAACCCGCCGCCCTGGCGGAGCTGGTGGGCATCATTCTGAACGAGGGCGTGCGCCTGCCCACGGTACGCATGGACCAGCTGCAGTTTGCCGTCGACACCCCCTATGAAACGCGCTTGGCTCGCCAGCCGCAGCAGGCACAAAGAGTGATGGCCAAAGAAGTGGCCATGGTGCTGCGCGACGCCCTGTCACAGGTGGTGGAAGGCGGCACGGCACGCCGTCTGCAGGGCAGCTTTACCCTGCCGGACGGCAGCCCGCTGACCCTGGGCGGCAAGACCGGTACCGGTGACAACCGCATCGAAACCGTGAGCCGCTACGGTCAGGTGATCACCTCTCAGGCCCGCAACCGCACCGCCACCTTCGTGTTTTTTCTCGGCGAGCGGCACTTCGGCACCCTCACCGCCTATGTACCGGGGCAGGAGTCGGACAAGTTCAACTTTACCTCGGCACTGCCGGTACAGGTGCTCAAGGGCATGGAGCCGATATTGCGCCCCTACCTGCAACCGGGCAGCCAGAGCGGCTGCCGGGAACAGCAGCTGTTAGCTGTCAGCGATCAGCAGTAAGTCAAATAGACCAGTGGTCTGTCAGTGGTGCTCACCGACGACTCGGAGCCTAAAAAGAGGCTACCCAGTTGCCTCTGAGCATATTTTACGGACTGGCAGACTTGTGACTAAGAAACAGGCTTATGGCTGAAAGCTTACCGCTTCAGGCTTTGTTTCCATCATTACCTCCTTCGGTGTATTTTTTGGTAGCATACGAGGCCACCATTGTAAACGGACCCGTACCGCCATGTCTCAGTCCCTGCCTCTGCCCACCATTCCCGACTGTGCCGATCCGGCGCTGACACTACAGCTGCAGCAGGTTATCGATCAAAAAACCAAGCCTCTCGGCGCCCTGGGCCGGCTCGAAACCCTCGCCTTGCAGCTGGGGCTGATCCAGGGCTGCACCCATCCGGTGATAGCGCAACCGCAGATCCGGGTCTTTGCCGCCGATCACGGCCTCACCCGCCACGGCACCTCTGCCTATCCCAGCGCCGTCACCGCCCAGATGGTGCACAACTTTCTGCAGGGCGGCGCCGCCATCAACGTCTTCGCCCGCCAGCACAATATAGGCCTGCAGGTGGTGGACGCGGGCGTAGATGCGGAGTTTGACTATCATCCAGCCCTGCTCGATTGCAAGGTACGCCGAGGCAGCCGGGATGCCCTGACCGAGACGGCCATGAGCGACGCCGAGTGTCGGAACGCCCTGATACAGGGCATGACTCTGGCGGAGCAGCTGCCCGGCAACCTGTTGATCGTGGGAGAAATGGGCATCGGCAATACCTCAGCCGCCAGCCTGCTGCTGTCCCGGCTGGGGAGTATTCCGCTCGCCGACTGTGTCGGCCGGGGCACCGGGCTGGATGACGACGGCCTGCGGCACAAGCGACAGATCCTGGAGCAGGTATTGCAGCACCATCAGGCGGCACTGTCTCCCCTGGCCGCCCTGACGGCACTGGGTGGGCTGGAAATAGCCATGATGGTCGGCGCCCTGATCCAGGCCGCCAGCCAGCGCCGCATTCTGCTGATGGACGGTTTTATCGCCGGCGTCGCCCTGCTGGTGGCCGAGCAACTGGCGCCGGGCGTGCGCCAGTACGCGGTGTTTGCCCACCACTCCGCCGAGCCCGGCCATGAGCATCTGCTGCGCCTGCTGGACGCCGAGCCGCTGCTCAACATGAAGATGCGACTGGGCGAAGGCAGCGGCGCCGTGCTGGCCTATCCGCTGTTGCAGTCGGCCTGCGCCTTTCTCAACGAAATGGCCAGCTTCACCGATGCCGGCATCAGTGAGAAGAGTGGAGGAAATGACGATGCCGCAGAATAAGGCATCTGAGGAAACCGGCTGCAAGCCGGGCCAGAGCCTGAAACTGAGCCAAGCGCTGCGCCACGAGGGTCGACTGCTGCTGGTCGCCACCCAGTTCCTCACCCGGCTGCCGGTGCCCCGGCTAAATGATTATCAGCCCCATTGGCTGCACCAGAGCAGCCGGCACTTTCCGGCGGTCGGCCTGCTGGTGGGGCTGCTGTGCGCCGGGGTGTTCTGGCTGGCCAGCCTGCTGTTCAGCCCCCTGGTGGCGGCGGTGGCCAGCACCGCCTTCGGCATCAAGATAACCGGTGCCTTCCACGAAGACGGCCTGGCCGATACCTGCGATGGTCTGGGTGGCGGCCTTACCAAGGAGCGGGCACTGACCATAATGAAAGACTCGCGCCTGGGCACCTTTGGCACCCTGGGGCTGGTGCTGGCCCTGCTGCTGAAGGTCAGCCTGCTGGCGGCCATGCCCCTTCCGCTGGCGCTGGTCGCTCTGGTGGTGGGCCACAGCGGCTCGCGGCTGATGTGCGTCAGCCTGATTGCCCTGCTGCCTTACGGCGGCGAAATAGAACACGCCAAGGCCAAGCCCATGGCCCAGCAGCTGACCCCGGCCCAGGGCCTGATGGGCACCGGCTGGGTGCTGCTGGCGCTGCTGCCGGTCTGGCTCTGGTTGCCCGAAGCCGGGATCAGCCTAGCTCCCTGGCACTGGCTGTTGCCGCTGGGGCTGGCACTGGTGGCCACCGACTATATGCGGCGGCTGATGAAGCGCCGCCTCGGCGGCTACACCGGCGATGGTCTGGGGGCTACCCAGCAGCTGAGCGAGATCGCGATTTATGCCGGCCTTTCCGCGTTGTTGTAAGGACACTCCATGACGCTTTATATCTGGCGCCACCCCAAGCCGCTGAATGCCGCCGGACTTTGCCTGGGGCAAACCGACATGGGGGTGGATAAACGCAAGCTGCGCCGCCTGGCCAACCAGATACAGCGCTTCGCCCGGC
>JBFGZI010000003.1:0-25001 GCA_041586855.1 Oceanisphaera sp.
CGGACTGGAACTGCGCGAAGATATCGACACAGTACTGGAGCCGGGCATGGTGGTGTCGATGGAGCCGATGATCATGCTGCCGGAAGGCATGCCGGGTGCCGGTGGTTATCGTGAACACGATATCCTGGTGATCAGCGACAGCGGCGTGGAGAACATCACCCGCTTCCCGTTTGGTCCCGAGTACAACATCATCAAGGGCTAATTGATTGGGGCTCGTCGGTTCCGGCGGGCCCTTTTTGTATCTGAACAACGTCAAGAAACAGAATACCCATACCGGCAATAATAAGGAGACTCGTTATTGCCAGACTACTTCTGGTGAGGCCGGTGTAAACCGGTGGAATCAGGGATTATGTAACCGGCGTAGCGATACGCGGCTCAAGAAGAGGTAGAAATTATGTTGTCTCAATCCTGGACCATGGAATGGTTCGTTTATTTGAATGCCGGCATCATCGTCTGGTCTTTACTGGCTTACGGTTACCGGGAATTCATCTACAAAGGTGGTCGTGGTCGCTAACCATGCTGCCCGTTCGTTGGACAAATATGAGTTAAAGGGAATTTGTAATGGAAGATTATCAATTTTTGAACTGGTCTCTGCTACTGGGATCTTTTGGCATTTTGATCCTGATCGGCTATTTGTCGAGTCGGGCAATTAAAGACAGCGACGCCGCCGGCTTTCTGGTGGCGGGTCGCAGTCTGGGACCTTTCGTGGGCGCCGGTACCATAGTGGCCACCGGCTTCAGCGGCTGGGGTTTCATGGGCTCCCCCGGGGTGGCTTACGAGTTTGGTTCCATAGAAGTGCTGGGTAATTTCTTCTTTGCCCCGGCCATGGTGATTGCCGTGCTGTATTTTGCTCACTTTCTGCGCAAGCGGGCAGAAGAGCTGGGTAGCTGTACCATCCCCGAGTATGTGTCCCAGGTGCACGGTGGTGGTTCGCGTATCGAGCGTTGGGTCAAGGGCGTTGCCGCCGCCATTACCATAGTGCTGCTGCTGGTGTTTTTGACCAGTCAGATCAAGGCCGTGGGTCTGCTGGGGGCTTCCTGGCTGGGCATCAGCCTGACGGAAAGCGCCGTTCTGATGATAGGGGTGATCATCCTCTACACCATGCTGGGTGGCCTGGCCGCCGTGGCCTGGACCGATACCCTGATGGTGGTGGGCATGTGCATTGGCGCCGTGGTGATGATGGTGCAGATTTTTACCGATGTCAGCCTGACCGACTTTGTGGATCGGCTGAATGCGGTTGACCCCGAGCTGCTCAATCCTTCGACCGCAGCGCCTTACGGCGAGAGCAAGAGCTCGGTGTTCCTGGTATTGCCCTATGCCTTCCTGTTTACCGCCGTGTTGCCTTATATGGCGGTGCGCTTCCTGGCGTTCAAACCGTCGGTGAAGATGCATCATGTGGCGATTTGGGTTGCGCCTCTGGGTTGTTTGCTGAGCCTGGTACCGATTATCGGCCTCTATGTGCGTATCGCTCATCCCGAACTGGCCGACTCGGATCAGGCCATGCCGGCATATCTGGCTACCTTCCTGCATCCGGCGCTGGCGGGGATCATCACCCTGTTCATCCTGTTCGCGATGAAGTCCACCGCCAACTCGCTGCTGCATACGGTGTCGAGCGCCGCGTCTCACGACCTGCGTACCGCATTGTTCCCCAACAGTAACGCCAGCAACCAGCGTATCCTGTGGATCAATCGTAGCTGGGTAGCCATTCTCGGTGTGGTTGGCTTCCTGATGATGCTGTTTGCACCGCCCTTCATGCTGTCCTGGCTGGGTATTCTCGGCTCCGGCACCCTGCTGGCGGTGATGATAGGCCCGGTGTTTATCTCTTCCTTCTGGCAGGGTAACGCTTATGGCGCCCTGGCTGCCATGTTCACCGGCCTGGTCACCAGTGGCAGCTTCCTGCTGTTCACCAATGTGGGCTGGGTAGAAGGGCCGCTCTATGGTTGCCTGGCGTCCAGCGTCATCTACGTGACGGTGAGCAAGCTGACTCAGGGAGTGGCGTCCGCCGCCGTGGCACGTAGCTACTGATACCACTAGCTTGCTTCTCGAATGAAAACAGTTGAATGAAAAAAGCCCGGATCTTCCGGGCTTTTTTGTGGCTGTTACACGAGCCAGCGAGTTTCAGAGCGCGTTGAGTCCGTGCTTGAGGTAGTCGAGCAGCATGCGTGAGGCGGAGGTGAGCTTGTTCGGGTCGTAACAGAAGCCGATGGACAGATTGCCGAGGGTGGGGCAGGGGGCATAGCTGACCGAGGCTTCCAGCCCCTCGGGTACCGTGCTTCTGGTCAGGGCGCTGATCCCCAGGCCCGCCTTGATGGCGGCATGGATCCCCAGCAGGCTGGAGGTGCAATATACGATGCGCCAGGGCTGGTTGGCCTGGGTCAGGGCGTTGATGATTGCCTTGCGATACAGGCAGCCTTTGGGATAGAGGATCAGCGGCAGCGGCGCCTCGGGCTCCAGTATCAGGTTATTACCGCGTACCCACACCAGCGGCTCTATGATGTAATCGGTCAGCTGCGGCTGGGGCCGGTTGCTTTCTTCTATCGCCATCACCAGATCGTATTCGCCCTTGCCGTAGTCATGCAGCAGGTTGGCGCTGATGTCGCTGCTCACGTCCAGGGTCACGTTGGGGTAGGCCTGAGAAAAACGCCCTATGGTGGTGGCCAGAAACGAGACTTCAAAGTCATTGGGAATCCCCAGGCGCACCGAGCCGGTGACCTTGGGTGAACTCAGTCGCGACACCACAGCGTCGTTCAAATCCAGCATCTTCTGGGCATAGCCCAGCAGCAGCTGACCTTCTTCGGTCAGCTGCAGGCCGCTGGAACGGTGAAACAGCCGGATATCGAGCAGCTCTTCCAGCCGTTTCACCTGCAGGCTGACGGCGGGCTGCGAGCGGCCCAGTCGCTCACCGGCCTGGGTAAAGCCCCCCAGCTGATTGATGGTGACGAAGGTGCGCAGCAGATCGGTGGGCAGGTTCTTCATCCTGAAATCTCAACATTGTATAAATCAATGGACATATTATTAACATTAAATTAATAAATGAAAGCCCTATTAAAGAAAAATAGACGAACTTGGTCGGGCTTATGAACTGTTCGCCGACTGCAGCACTTGAAGTCTCTGGTCGGCAAGTACAAGGAAGGCGGGAATGCCGGAACGGCAGGAGCATCTTTCGGCCCTGATATGTTACGGTTGAGGGATTCGTTCCTTGCTGTCGCTTGTTGAGTATCTGGTGGTTCTAAGGCATCACCAAGGGGTGATACCTAAAACAGAGGGTGGCGGTTTATCTTCTGACAAGGCCGCGAGAATAGTGGGCCCTGTCAGAAGACAAATATGTTGTTGTTCAGTCTTCTATCTGCAACATCGGTTGTCTGCCCAGCACATATTTCAGGATGAACAGATAAACCACCCCTATCGCTATCCAGGCAAGGCCCAGGGTCTGCGCTTCCTGTCCCATGCTGAACAGCACGTAGCCGATGATCAGCAGGCCCAGAACAGGACAGATCAGGTGACGAATAATCTGGCCGGAACGCTGGCGCACAAAATAGTGGTTGATCACCGACAGGTGTAACAGCAGGAAACCGGTCAGGGCACCGAAGTTCACCAGAGAGGTCAGTACATCCGGGCTGTCCAGGAACAGGATGCCAATCACCAGAGATAACACAGTCACCAGATAGATGCTGATATGAGGGGTCTTGAATTTGGGATGTACCCTGGCCAGTACCGCCGGTAACTTTTTGTCCCGTGCCATGGAGAACAGCAAGCGGGATACCGCCGCCTGAGAGGTGACCGACACCGCTATGCCCCAGGCCAGGGCCGTGGCTACTGCCGCCAGGGTTGCCAGCCAGCTGCCACCGGCCATGCCGGCAATCTCGTAGAAGGCGGTATCCGGCGACTCGAAGGTCATGCCTACCGACAGATCGGCTGCAATCCAGGTCTGCAGTACAAAGAGGCTGCCCATGATAAACAGGGTGGCCAATGCCGCCTGACCGATTTTCTTGGCAGGGTTGTCTTCCACTTCTTCGGCCAGGGTAGAGATGGCATCAAAACCGAGGAAAGACAACACAGCGATGGACACGGCCTTCATGATCAGTTCAGGCTCGAAGGTATCCATATCAAACAGGGGGCGCAGGGTCAGGCCGCCAGAGCCCATGCCTTGAGCATACAGGGCATAGAGACCAAAGCCGACAAACAACGCCAGTACGATCAGCTCACCAATCAGAAAAAACTTGTTCAACTTGGCGGTGAACTTGATACCCACCAGGTTGCCGATGGTGGCGGTTACCAGGAAGAAGACCACCCAGACGAGCTTGGGAATGAAGGGGAACAGGTGCGACAGTGCCAGGGCGCTGAACACATACAGCAGTGGCGGGATCAGCAGATAATCCAGCAACAGCACCCAGCCGGCGATAAAACCTACCTGCTCATGGATGCCACGCTGGGCATAAGAATAAACAGAGCCGGCTATGGGGAAGGCCTTGGCCATTGACTGATAGCTGAGGGCAGTAAACAGCATGGCCACCATACCCACCAGATAGGCAGCCGGCACCATGCCGCCGGAATCGGCGGATACCCAGCCATACACACCGAAGGGCGCGATGGGGATCATGAAAATCATCCCGTAGATGATCAGATCCGTCAGGCTGAGGGAGCGCTTAAGCTCCTGTTTATAGCCAAATTCATTGACTGACATAAGTCCTCCTTGATGTATGAAATGTCAGATAGGTAATAAAGGCGCCAATCGGGACGCCCATTGTGCAATCTGCTGTTCGTTACGCAGCAGATCATTACGGATTTCGAGCAAGACTGCGGGCAGCCCCCTGCCGTCGCCATGAACCGGGACCGTCATGTCCTCATCCGGATGGATGTTGTAGGGTTGATTGTCACCCACCGTCAGGGGATGGCTCGACAGCCCCTCGATCAGCGAATAGGCGTAGTCAGACGCTTCACCGTAGAGAATGCCTATCTCCCAGGGGCGACTCTGGCCATGGTAAACCGGGGTAAAGGAATGCACGCCCACCACGCGGGTCGCTTTACCGGCCTGCAGGCGGGCATCCAGTAACCTGGATACCTGCTGGTGAAAGGGGCGGTAAACCTGCTCGACCCGCCATTCCCGCTCGGTGGCCGTCAACGTCTGGTTACCGGGAATATCATGGTGTTCGCTGCGTAGCGGAATGCAGTCCTCGGCCTGCAAGGGTCGGTTCAGGTCAATCAGCAATCGGGAATAGTTGCCCAGGATCAGCGGTGCGTTCAGTTTCAATGCCAGTGCCCGGGCCAGATCGGCTGCGCCCGGATCCCAGCTGATATGCTCTTCCAGCAGCTGCGGAGTCAGCCCCAGCCGTTGATAGCGGGCTGGTATATAGTTGGAAGCATGCTCACAAAGTAGCAGCACCTCGCTGTCACCGGTGGCATTGAAAATGGTAAACGCGGCTGGTTCGGTAGCATCAGTAACCGAAATATCGGGATTCATCATCTATCAGTACACCTGACGGTAACGTTGACACAGCTGCTCGGGATTCAGCCCGTCACAGATCCTGATTTCTTCTTCTTTCATGCACAGATACGTCTCAACCAGGGCGGTCGGCAGCTGTTCGAGTAGCCGGGTGTCATCACGCAGCACGGACAATGCCTGGGAGAGTGACGAGGGCAGTCGGTGGATACCCAGGCGGGCACTTTCCTCACCGGACAAGGTTTCCGGATCGGCATCGGTTATCTCCGGCGTAGCAAGTTGCTCCCGGATGCCAATCAGTCCTGCCAGCAGCAGGGTCGCCAGTGCCAGGTGAGGAGACGCAGTGGCGTCCATCGCGCGGTATTCCAGGTTATATTGCCTGGCCGGATCCCCCCCGCCCATGGTCACCAGCGGACAGATCCGCAGAGACGTCTCCCGGTTTCTGTCGCCCAGGCTGGTGTAGGCTGCGCTCCAGCGGTGGGGTTGCAAACGCAGATAAGAAACCGAGGTCGGCGCCGTAAAGGCACACAAGGCCGGCATGTGGCGCAACACGCCCGCCGCCCAGGACCCCGTCAGTGGCGCCATGCCATGAGGACGCTTGGGATCATACATCAGCGGTTTGCCCTGCAGATCCTTGAAGCTGACATGGACATGTACGCCGTTGCCCACTCCGTCCGGCTGCTGGATGGGCGAATAGGAAATGCCATATCCCAGGTTGCCGGCCACTTCACGGCTGATCTCCCGAATATTCACCGCTCGATCGGCGGCTTGTACCGGGCTGCAGGGGCGGCAGGTCACTTCGTACTGGTGCTGGCCGTATTCCGGCAGGAAGGTTTCCGGCTCGACGCCCGCTTCTTCCAACACCCTCATCAGTACGGAGCCGAAAGGATCAACCTGACGCAAGCCCCGCAGTGAAAAGGCGGGGCTGCTGGTGGCTTGCTCGATGGTCAGGGTGAACTCATGTTCGAATGCCACCATCAACTCGATACCGAACTCTTCCCGGTACTGGCGTTGAACGTCCTTGAGCAAGGTGCGCGGGCAGGTTGGCCAGGGCGCACCATCGGTCTGAACCAGATCGCTGTGGTAATAAGCCAGTGGTGTCATCTGACTGTCGGGCAAGGTATTTACCTTGACCAGGCTGGCCGGATCGGGTTTTAGCCGGAGATCACCCAGGCTACCCCAGGGGTTGGGATCGGCAATAATATCAAAGGGAGTCAGGGCACTGTTGGCCGGCACCCAGCCGCAGCCTTTTTCGAGCTGTTGCTCCGCTTCTGTTTCCAGCATGGCCCGGCCACGGGTAATGCCGGACAGATCTGTGGTGACAAAACTGGTCAGGGTCGCTTGCTGGGGTAATGGCCTGTTGGACTGTGTCATAAATAACTCCGCTATTTCTTCAGGGCATTGAGACGGGCTACCACGGTGGCAGTGTCGGTGATCCAGCAATAACCCTTGATGGCATTCAGGCAGGCGGCATGGCGTTCCGGGGTCAGGGTGGCGCAGGCATCTTCCACCAGCGTCACTATATAGCCGCGATCGGCAGCATCACGAACCGCCATGTCCACACACTGATCGGTGACGATACCGGCGATGATCAGGTATCTGGTATTGAGGTTGCGCAGCACATAATCGATGGCGGTGGAGTTGAACACACCGGACGAGGTTTTGGGCAGCACGGCTTCATTGGGCATAGGGGCCAGCTCGGCAATCACCTGGCCTTCGGGCGCCCCCCGGGGAATATGCATATCGGATAACTTGTGATCCAGAGAACGATCCCGCCCGTCCTGGGTCAGGCTCTCTATGATGGTATGCAGCACATTCTGTTCGGCACCGCGGGCGGCCGCCAGCAGCTTTTGCTGGTTGGGGATCACCTGCTGCTGCAGACGGGTGTAGTAATAATCCGCCTGGGCTGGGTCCAGGTGGGGATCCAGCCCGGGCTCGACCCAGATCCGTTGCATATCAACGAATAACATTGAGGTCTCATCTTGTCGATAAGCCAGCGCCCGGGGAGAATGTGCAAAGGTATCTGATGGCATCATGCTGTCCTTATTGGTCATCTTGTAACAGGTGGCTGCCGAACTGCTGACGGATCTGGTCGATTTCTTCCACCCGGGTCGTCATGGCGCAGTCCAGTCTGGCGGTCAATTCGGCAATCAAGGCTTCAACCTGTGCCATGGCGGGCACCAGGGAGTCGAAGGGGGAAGGGACTTCCACCGGGGCGGCAATCACGATGTCAGCCAGCTGACGCAGTGGAGAGTCATAAATATCGGTAAACAGCACTATCCTGGCCTGGCGACGACGGGCCGTCTCTATCGCCAGAGCGGCTGTTTTCTGATAACGGCGATAATCAAATTGAATAAAAATGTCACCGGGCCGCAGGTCGATCAATTGCTCCGGCAACTGGGAAGGGGTGGCTATCCAGCAGCAGCCGGAACGCAGCAGGTGCAGGTGGTTATACAGGTAGCCAGCCAGAAAGCCGCTGAAGCGCCCGCCATGGCAAAATATGCCTCTGCGCGGATCGCTGAGCCAGGCAAGCAGCTGTTCGGTATCCTGGCGTACTTGCAACTGCCGACAGTCGCCCAGTTTCTCGATGGCGGCATCGATGAAATCATCCCATTTATCTCCGCCCGGAGACCCTTGCCGGCTCTTGGGCAGCATGCTTAACGGCGAACGCATCCGCTCATCGATTTTCTGTACCAGGGTGGACTGGAACTCGGGATAACCGGAAAACCCCAGTTTTTTGACCAACCGGAGTACGCTGGGATCACTGACCCCGCAACGCTTGGCCAGTTGTGACACCGTGGTCAGGCCTGACATGGGAAAATCGGCCAGCAACACCCGCACCAGCTTGCGTTCTGCCGGGGTAAAGGGTTTTGGGGGAGCCTCCAACAGGGCTCTGATGTCCTTATGCATATTTAACATTCATCCGTGAATTATTATTTTGTATTATCTATTTCATTTGCAGGCTGTCAAAGCAATTTTGTAACAAAAATTACTTTTAGCTTTCATCGGGCAGGCAATGGTGGTCAGCCACGGCGGGCCACGACGCAACAAAAAAGGCCGGAGCGCTGGTGCGCTCCGGCCTTTTGTTACCGCAATCGGTTGAATGGCGGGTGGGATCAGTCGTTACTGGTCGGTTTCTTGCGCTTCATCGGCGCCATGCCGTCATCGGAGCCCAAACCGGCGCCGGTCGGCAGTCGATCACTGCGATCTCTCTGCGCCTTCACCGGTTTTTTGACCGGCTGGTACGCGTTGGGGCCACCTTTGCCCTTGTAGCCGTTGCCTCTGGCGGCTGGCTTGCCCGCTCCCCTGGGGGCGGACTTTTTGGCTGCCGGTTTCACCCCCTTGAACTTGCCTTCCAGCCCTTCGATGGTCACGAAGCCGATATCCTGCTGCAGGAAGCGCTCGACCCGCTTGAAAGCGTCCCAGTCTTTGGGGCCCACCAGCGATACCGCCGTGCCCTTGGCACCGGCGCGACCGGTACGGCCGATGCGGTGCACGTATTCTTCTGCCTGTTTGGGCATGTCGAAGTTCACCACCAGCGACACCTGCAACAGGTCCAGCCCGCGCGAGGCCACGTCAGTGGTGATCAGCACCTTCTGCTGGCCACGGCTGAAGCTGTCCATGATGCGGTTGCGTTCGGACTGGCTCATGTCGCCGCTGAGGGCGGCGGTGGTCAGCCCCTGCTCGTGCAACAGGGCCGCGAGCCGTTCGGTGTCGGGCCGGGTGGCGGTAAAGATAATGGCCTGCTGGTAGCTTTCGGTGGTCAGAATATGCTGCAACAGCGCCTGTTTGTGATCCAGGTGATCACACAGATAAAAGCGCTTTTCTATGTCCAGGTGCTCGGCGTTGGCGGCGCCCACGGCCACCCGCTTGGGGGACTTGAGCAGCTTGTCGGCCATTTCGTTCACTTCGGCGTGATCCAGGGTGGCCGAGAACATCAGGGTCTGGCGGCGGCGGTGATCGGCGGCCTCGTTGATCTGGTTCAGCTCCTTGGCGAAGCCCAGATCCAGCATGCGGTCGGCCTCATCCATGATCAACAGCTCCAGGCCGCCCAGCATCAGCGAGCGGGCATCCAGATGGTTGGCCAGCCGGCCCGGGGTGGCCACGACCACATGGGGCTCTTTACGCAGTGCCTTGATCTGATCGTTGAAGTTTTCGCCGCCCAGCACCAGGGCGATGTTGGTGGAGCTGCCGCTGGTGAGCGAGCGCAGCTGCACATACACCTGCTTGGCCAGCTCCCGGGTGGGCGCGAGGATCAGCGCCCGCGGGTCGCGCTTGCTCAGCGCCTTGGTCTTCATCAGCCGGTGCAGAGCCGGCAGCAGGAAGGCCAGTGTCTTGCCCGAGCCGGTTTTGGAGGACGCGATCAGATCATGGCCGGTCAATATGACCGGAATGGCCCTGTCCTGGATCTCGGTGGGCGTGGTGAAGCCCATGTGATCCAATGCGGTCAAGAGACGGGAATCCAGCCCAAGATCTTTAAACTGTTCAGGTTTTTGCGCCAACGTGCTGCTCCGGTGTGTCATGTGCCAACTCAGAATGGGGTGCGTGAGAGTCGACAGAGAAAATAGGGAAGGAAAAAACGACCGCCATTGTATAAGAATTTTGGCCGGATGTAATGATCAGGCACCGCCTGACGGCTCGATGGGGATAAAAGGTTTACAAATGACAATGGTTAGCAATACCATTAGCATCCCTTGTTTTTATCCTCTTCGAGACTGCTCATGTTCAGAAAGTGCCTGTTGCTGCTTTGTGCCTGTTTTATCACGCTGCCGACCCTGGCGGCCGAGCGCCAGATAACCGACCTGCTGGGTCGCACCCTGATCCTGCCGAGCCAGGTAGACCGCATTATTCTTTCCGAAGCCCGCCTGATGTACATACTGATGCCGCTGCAAAAGGACGACCCCTTTGCCCATGTGGTGGCCTGGTCGGACGATATGGAGCGGGCCGATCCCGATACCTACATCAAGCTGGCCGAGACCTTTCCCGATACCGTCAACACGCTGCCGCGTTTTGGCCATCCCGGCAAGGTGACCTTCGACGTCGAAAAGGCCCTGACCCTGGATGCCCAGCTGGTGGTGGTCAACCAGGCCTATCATCAGCTTTGGCAGGAAAACGGCACCCTGGACAAACTGGAGAAGGCGGGCATCGCCACCCTGTTTGTCGACTTCCGCGACGCGCCGACCGAGAACACGCTGCCCAGCATCCGCATTCTGGGTGAAGTGCTGCACAAGGAAAAAGAAGCCGAGGCGGTGAACGCCTTTATTGCCGAGAAGATGGCTCGGGTGGCCGAACGGATGGAAGGACTGAAAGCGGAAGATCGTCCGCTGGTGCTGATGGAGCGCGCTTCCGGCATGGGCGACTGTTGCCGGGTGTTTGGCCCCAACAACTTCGGCCACTATGTGGAGCTGGCCGGTGGCACCAACTGGGGTAGCGACAAGACCCAGGCCCTGTCGCTGGACATCAATCCGGAAGCCCTGGTCACCGAACCCTTCGATCTGATCATCGGCACCGGCGCCAACTGGCAAGAGGCTTATCCCGAGGCCAACAGCCTCAACCTGGGCTACAAGGCCGAAGACGAAAATCTGCAACGGGGCTTCCAGGCCCTGACCCAGCGCGCCGGCTGGCAGGCCATAGACGCCGTTGCCAACAAGGAGTTTTACGGTATCTGGCACCAGTTCTACAACAGCCCGACTTATTTTGCCGCCATCGAAGCCATGGCCCAGTGGATGCACCCCGAGCGCATGCAGGGCATCGACGCCGAAGCGGATTTTCGTGAATTTCACGAGCGCTTCATGCCGTTCTCCTATGAAGGTCGTTTCTGGGTGAAAATGCAATGAGCACCGACGCCATCATGGCCCGTCAGGAAGACCGCCATCACTATCGTCAACACCAGGGACGGCGCCTGCAGTGGGTGGCCATCGGCGCCATGCTGCTGCTGGGACTCTTTCTGCTGGACATGACCCTGGGCCCGGGAAAACTGGGTCTGGCGCAGGTGGCCGCCACCCTGATGGATCCGGATGGCGCGGATGTGAAATCCCGCTTCATCATCTGGGATATCCGCCTGCCGGTGGCGCTGATGGCGGTATTGGTCGGCGCGGCCCTGGGCGGGGCCGGCGCCCTGATGCAGACCATTCTCAACAACCCGCTGGCCGAGCCCTTTACCCTGGGCATCTCTCATGCGGCGGCCTTTGGTGCGGCCTTGGCTATCGCCTTCGGCGCGCCGCTGCTGCCCTGGGAGTGGGCTCAGGGCTACATGATTACCCTGAACGCCTTCCTCTTTGCCTGCCTGAGCGCCGGGGTCATCTTTCTGGTCAGCCGCATGCGCGGCTCCACCCAGGAAACCATGATCCTCACCGGTATCGCCATCCTGTTTGTGTTCTCTGCCCTCAACGCCATGCTGCAGTTTGCGGCCAGCGCCGAGACCCTGCAGCAGATCGTGTTCTGGGCCATGGGCTCCCTTGGCCGGGCCACCTGGCCCAAGGTGGGCGTGACGGCGGTGTTGTTGTTGCTGGCCTGTGTGTTGCTGTCGCGCAGCGCCTGGAGACTGACCGCCCTGCGCATGGGTGACGAGGCAGCGGAGGCCATGGGGGTGAACGTGAACCGCATCCGGCTGCTGGTGCTGTTGCTGTCGTCGCTGCTGGCGGCGGTGGCGGTGGCCTTTGTCGGTATCATCGGCTTTGTCGGCCTGGTGGGCCCGCACATGGCGCGCATGCTGCTGGGTGAAGATCAGCGCTTCTTTCTGCCCGGTTCCATGCTGTTCGGCGCCATTCTGCTGACTATCGCCGAAATGCTTTCCAAGAGCATCATCCCCGGCATTCTGTTACCCATCGGTATCACCACTTCGCTGATCGGGGTGCCGTTCTTCGTATTTTTGCTGGTAGTGGTGCGTAGAAGGAGCTGGTCATGAGCCTGACACTGGAACACCTGAGCCTGGGCTATCGCCAGGGGCTGATTGTGGACGACCTGAGTCTGACCGCCGAGGCTGGTCGGTTAAGTGTGCTGCTGGGCCCCAACGGCACCGGTAAGTCGACCTTGCTCAAGGGCATTGCCGGCCTGCTGGATCCGCAGCAGGGCAGGGTGGTGCTGGACGGTCAGGATCTGGCCACCATGAGCCGCGCCCGCCGGGCCGGGCAGGTAGTGTATCTGCCCCAGACCACCCCGGTGGGCGTGCGGATCACGGTATTTGAAGCGATATTGATGGCGCTGAAGGTGCACGGCAAGGTGCGGGTGACCGATGCAGATCTGGCGTTGGTACGGGAGGTACTGAACGAGCTGGAAATTGCGCATCTTTCGCCCCGTTATCTGGAGCAGCTGTCCGGTGGCCAGCGTCAGATGGTGGCCATCGCCCAGGCTCTGATCCGCCGGCCAAAGGTGCTGCTGCTGGACGAGCCCACCAGTGCGCTGGATCTGTATCATTCGCTGCACATCATGGCGGTATTACGCCGTCTGACTCAATCGCAGAATATGGTGACCCTGGTGGCCATTCACGATCTGAATCTGGCGGCCCGCTGCGCCGACGACGTGCTGGCGGTGAAGGGCGGCAAGCTGCAGGCCTTCGGCCCCCTGCATCAATGCCTGCAAGCCGAGCTGATCCAGACCTTGTACGGAGTAGAGGCCGAGATACTGCCCGGCCCGGACGACAGCCTGTTGATCTACCCCCGACTGGCGGGCTGATTGGTTTTATGGGCTCGTCACGGCTTTCTGGAATAGAAAGTGGGTAGGTTGGTGATGAGCGAAGCGAATCCCAACATTCAGCGCCAAAACCTTACCGTAGCTGACTGTCTTTACTACCGCGGCGGTTGACGCCGTCGACCGCCTTGCGCTGCTTTTCCTGCTCGGCCTGACACGCGATGCACAACCGCACGCCCGGCACCGCCTGGCGGCGCGCCTCGGGAATGGGGGCGTCGCATTCCTCGCAGTGGCTCAGACTCTCGCCGGCACCCAGCCGGCTGCGGGCATCCTGCACCGCATCTTCCACACTGGCATCTATCTGATCCTGAACGGCGCCGTCTCGTGACCATCCTCCTGCCATGGTGTTTTCCTCCTCTCACCTGACAACCTGAACAATGTTGTGTTGCTGCTATGTGAGTAATGACTCACATAGCCATCATATCCCTTTGCCCGCCATCATGCCTTGCGTGGACCACAGATTGTAGCCAAGCCGGTTTGCAGATAATCGCTCCTTGAGCTGTGTAAACGACAAATCTGAATAAAGGGCAAAAGGCAAGACCTGACCCTTCGCTTCGCTGACCCTTCGACACTTCTTCGACACTTCGACACTTCGACCATTGCCGCTGACAATATCTTACCTCCGGGAGTTTTGCTTGTTACTATTCTTATAAATTCCAGTCCGATGGAGACGCTGTATTAAATCGAGAAATTCGCTTGCTGGACTCCCCTTTCAATTGATAGTAACTCTCTTCATAAATATTCCATCTACACAGGTCAATAGGGGTTACTTCTGATGCGTTCACGCTACCAACCGCACCAGCAGCCTCTAATCCAGCAGAAACAAGTTCAGAACAGAAAAACTTACTGAAATCTTCTTCATTGTAAGTAGGTCCGTTAACACCCAAAGGAAGCTTGTCTAGTGCATCGACTGCCGATTTAATCGCTTGGGGCATATCATATGGTTTTCTTTCTTTAGCTTGATTAAACAGAAAATTAAAAAAATTATTTTTATTAAATGATGATTGTCTGATTTTTTTATTAAGAGGTAACCACCACAATTCACCATCATAAGTGTTTAGCCTGTCGCTAAATCGTGAAACATTTACACCATTAAATCCATTACGTGACGTTGATTCAATGATTTGATTGAAAAATCGCGGTGTATCATCATCGGGTATTTTGGTTTGCAATATAACGCCCACATGGGAAACATTCGAGAAGGTTGAAAACTTAATAATTTCTGAAAAATGTCCCTTTCCACCAAATGCGATCACATCTCCTGGCTGCATTAATTCTCTTGCTTCTTCATATGTTATTTGTTTGACAGACATCTTATTTCTCATTTCGTGGTTGTGTTGTAGTGCTAACGCCTAAATAAGCGGTGGCTGTAAGCTGTCGCGCTTTGTTGCCTTGTTAGGAGTTTTATTCTGACTGTTCTGCGTAGAACCTAGGCACATTCAGGTGCTCCGGCTCTATTGATATCTCATATATCCTGTTGAGCAATGAATTCGCCGCTGTAAACCACTCTGCATCTTTTGTTGGATAGTCGCCTTCAGTAAAATAACAAAGTCCAATTAACTCAATTCTCTCATGGTTCGACGTCTGAATTTGCGAAAGACGCCGGTGAACAGCAGACTGAAGATTGTTCGAGCCAGTTTGTGCAGCCATTCCTATTTTTATTGCAGAGATTGGATTTCCCGCAGCTACGAAATACACAATCCCAGGGCACCCCCACCATTTCCGAGTGCTTTCTGCTGCCAAGGTTGGGTCCTTGGGTGGCTTCATCTATATATCCTTATGCCATACTGCGCATGCGCGTTTTTATACTCTTCATTGAGCGGAATTTCGGCGTGAAATATACGTAATTATTTGATGTTATTGGCTTTTAATTGAGTTGCACCGTGCTTTTCGAGCATGCTCACGCAGCAATATGTGCATAATTGTCGAAGATGCCTTTTTATACGGTATAAAAATCAGGCTTTTCTTGTCCCGAACAGCTCCCACGCTACCGCCCGTCACTGTCCTGGCTTAAGCGCATGCCCGTCTTCTTTGTTTGAGTCCATTCTTGTCGCGTGAGGATAAAAAGGCAACGGGAAACAAGCATTTTGCGAGGCGGTTGTGTGACTTTGGTGCACTTTGGGTGAGTTTTGGCCTTTTTCCCGGGGCGTTCTCTGTTATCTCTTCTTGAACACCGGGTTGCCCGAAGACGGCGCCAACAGGCAACGCTGAAGCAGGCTCTTTGTTCGACATGGGTACAGAAATGAAATGGGTGCCGAAAGATGGCGAGCAGGGGCTGACCGAAAGGCTAGGTCCGGCCATGTCAGGCAGCGCGAAGATACCACTCCAGCCAAGCATATCGAGCTTCAATTAAACCCAAAAGCAGCACAAAAATTCAACTTTAATAGGTATTTGAGATGCTTATTAGCATCAACTTTCAACAACTCGGTTGATCTGCATCAATCGGCAACTTGGTCGCTGTGCTACTTTCTCCCGAAATTAAAAGTGACCAGTTGGAGCAGGCGTGTAGCCGGTGCACGAGTGGTCGCACAGGAGGACAAAAGAATGCAATTGTCTAAACTCAAGCGCCGCGACTTCCTCAAGGGGCTTGGTCTGACCAGCGCCGGTATCGTATTCAGCAGCAAAAGCTGGGCGCTTAATCGTCTGGAGCCTATCTCCGACACCCTCGCCAGTGAATATCCCTACCGTAGCTGGGAAGATCTGTATCGCAAGGAATGGGACTGGGATCATGTCGGCCACGCCGCTCACTGCATCAACTGCATGGGTAACTGCGCCTGGAACGTCTATGTAAAAGACGGCCTGGTGATCCGTGAAGAGCAGATTGCCAAGTACCCTCAGGTCAACCCGAACGTACCCGATGCCAACCCCCGCGGTTGCCAGAAGGGTGCCATTCACTCCACCGCCATGTACGAAGCAGACCGGTTGCGCTATCCGCTCAAGCGGGCTGGCGAGCGCGGTGAAGGCAAATGGCAGCGTATTTCCTGGGATCAGGCGACCGAAGAAATTGCCGACAAGATCATCGATATCTTCGTCAAATACGGTCCCGGCAAGCTCAAGACCCACCAGGGCTCGGGCAACCAGACCATGGTGCGCCACGCCGGTCCCAACCGGTTTGCGTCCCTGGTAGGCGGCATCCAGCTCGACGGCTTTACCGTGGTGGGCGATCTTAATACCGGTGCTCATCTGACCTATGGCAACCCGCTGGAGAGTTTCACCTCCGACGCCTGGTTCGACGCCGACTACATTCTCATGGGCATGATCAACCCCAACGCCACCCGTATCCCGGATGCCCACTATATCTGGGAAGCCAAGTACAACGGTGCGCGCATTACCAGTACCGCCCCCGATCATAACCCCAGTGCCATTCATACCGATCTGTGGATGCCCATCAATCAGGGCTCGGATCCCTTCCTCGCCATGTCGTTTGTTCACGTCATCATCGAGGAGAAGCTGTTCAAGCCCGAGTTCATGAAGGAGCAGACCGATCTGCCGATGCTGGTACGCATCGACAACGGCAAGTTGCTGCGTGAGGCCGATCTGGTGGAAGGCGGCTCCGATGAAGTGTTCTATCACTGGGATCTGAACACCAATCAGGCGGTCAAGGCCAAGGGCTCCATGGGCAGTGACGACAAGACCCTGAAGCTTGGCGATGTGGATCCAGCCATCGAGGGCAAGTTCAAGGTTGGCAATATTGCCGTCACCACCGTATTCGAACAGGTGAAGAAGGAAGCGGCCAAATACAGCCCGGAAGACACCTTCAAGCTGACCAATATTCATCCGGATATTGTGCGCCAGGAAGCCCGCCACTTGGCCAAGGCCCGCAAGGCCATCGTCATGCTCGGCTATATCACCTCGGGTTACTCCAACTGCATCCATATCGGCAGGGCCTATGGCCTGGCGTTGTCGCTGACCGGCCACTGTGGCCGCACCGGTGGCCTGGATACCTCCTGGGTGGTGTGGAATCATCCGCGTTGGGCAGAGCTGGCTGAATTCGGTGACAAGAAGCCCCGCTATGAAGCGGGTGGCCTGGGCGAGTTCCTGCGCGGCGGCATGATGGCCGGGGCCCGTGAGCACTTCGACAACAAGAAGCTCAAGGAGCGGGTCGGCTTCGATCTCGACGACCTGGACGAGATGATCAAGGAGTCCCTCGACAAGGGGTGGATGCCTTACTACGGTGAAATCAAGGGCATGATCTCGGTAGCCGACAACACGTTCCGTCGTAACAAGTTTGCCGACCGCTATCGTGACGAACACCTGCGTCAGGCCAGCGAGCTCTATGTCAACGTCAACGTGCGCATGGACTCCACCGCCGAGTGGGCCGACTATGTGCTGCCGGCGGCGGGCCATTACGAGGCCTGGGATCTGCGTACCCAGGGCTACCACCGTTTCTGTAATGTGTTTACCCGTCCGGTACCGCCGGTGGGCGAGTCCAAGCCCGATTGGGAAGTCATGGCGCTGCTGACCAAGAAGATTCAGGAGCGTGCCATTGCCCGCGGTGTTGGCTCGATTCCAGACGGTGACGTGACCCGGGATCTGCACACCATTCACGATGACTATACCCGTAACGGTACCCTTAACACCGATTACGACGTGTTCCGCTACATCGTCGAGAACTCGCCGGAATTCGGCGGCGTGACAGTGAAAGAAGCGACGGAACGAGGCTTTATCGTGATGAACGAGCACGCCGGCACCAACCAGCCGCTGAAGCCGGATGAGCCCTATAATCCGTTTACTGCGCAAACCGATGGCAAAAAGCCCTACGATACCCTGACCGGACGTATCACCTTCTACGTTGACCATCCGCGGTTTGAACAGCTGGGCGCAACCGTGCCCACGGCGCGGCTCTATGCCGGCCCAGAAACGTCGAACTATCCGCTGCACTTTTATTCACCCCACGCCCGCTGGGGGGTTCACTCCAACTGGCGTAGCAACAAGTACCTGCTGCGGCTGCAACGGGGAGAGCCCAATATCTACATCAACCCGAAGCTGGCTGCCGAGCGCGGCATCAAGGACGGCGATCAGGTGCGGCTGTTCAACGGCACCGGCGAATTTTTCGCCCAGGCCAAGTTCTATCCCAGCATTCCGGTGCACTCCATCATGATGGAGCACGGTTGGGAGCCGCACCAGTACATTCATCGCAAGCCCATGAACAACTCCATGGCCACCTTCCTGCAGCCGTTGGAGCTGGTAGGGGGCTGGGGTCACCTGGGCTTCAAGTACTGCGGGTGGAACGCCAACCAGCTGTTGCACGAATCCAGCTTCGACATCGAGCTGGCCAAGCCAGAAGACATCGCCGACCCGCGGCTCGTATAAGAGGAGATTGCTATGGCTGTCAAACGCCAACTCAGTATGGTGCTGGACCTGAACAAATGTATCGGCTGCCAGACTTGTACATCCGCCTGCAAGCTGATGTGGACCAACCGTAACGGCCGCGAATCCATGTACTGGAACAACGTGGAGACCCAGCCTGGGCTGGGTTACCCGCGAGACTACCAGAACATGGGCGGCGGCTTCGATAAAGACGGCGCCCTGCGTCTGGGCCGTCAGCCAAGCCAGGAAGACTACGGTATTCCCTGGGAATACAACTATGAAGAAGCGCTGATGACAGGTACCGATCCCTGGCTGCGCCCCCATGTCAAACCGACCTGGGGTGTCAACTGGGACGAGGATCAGGGCGAGGGTGACTATCCCAACAGCTACTATTTCTACCTGCCGCGTCTGTGCAACCATTGCGCCAATCCGGGCTGCCTGGCGGCCTGTACCCGTAATGCCATCTACAAGCGCCAGGAAGACGGCATAGTGCTGGTGGATCAGGAACGTTGTCGGGGCTATCGCTACTGCGTTAACGCCTGTCCCTACAAGAAAATCTACTTCAACGAGCAGATCTCCAAGTCCGAGAAGTGCATTTTCTGTTACCCGCGCATCGAAAAGGGCCTGCCCAACGCCTGCGCTCAGCAGTGTGTCGGACGTATCCGCTGGGTCGGCTACCGGGACGACGAGGAAGGCCCGATTCACAAGCTGGTGGAAAAATACAAGGTGGCCCTGCCGCTGCACCCGGAATGGGGTACCGAGCCCAACGTTTTCTATGTGCCGCCCTTGTCGTCGCCCAAGTTCGCCTCCGACGGTCGCACTCTGGAAGAGCCGCGTATTCCGCTGGCATATCTTGAAAGCCTGTTCGGCCCCCGGGTGGGCGAGGTGCTCGATACCATCAAGACCGAGCGTCAGGCCAAGGCCGAGGGACGCGAGAGTGAACTGATGGACTTGTTGATCGGCTACAAACACGCCGAAATGTTCAAACTCAGCTGAACGGGGAGTTAGCAGATGAACAAGATGTCCCCCCCCCTAGGGAGTGTGAACGCGGTCAGTGCCCGGGGCACTGTCTTCCGGTTGACTGCCGCCATGCTGGATTACCCCCTGGCTGAAACCCATGCGGCCCTGCGTGAGGGCCGCATGGCAGAAGTGCTGAACGAGGCCATGGCAGTACTGGGTGAGGCTGCATGGCCCGCCCTGCCGGCCAGCAACGAGCTCGGCGCGCTGGAGGTGGGCTACATGGCCACCTTCGTGCAAGGCCGGCGTGGCAAGCCACAGGTCCCCCTGGTAGCCAGTGCCTACGATGAGCTGCTGGCCGGTGACACGCCGGGCCGCTTTTTGCTCAACGTACAGGCCTTTTACCGGCATTTCGGCCTCAAGGCGGCGACCGAAGACGAAGGGCATATCGACGAGCCGGACCACCTGGTGACCATGCTCGAATTCTGTGCCCTGCTGTGTCACCTGGAGCAGCAGGCGCTGGAACAAGAGCGGGATGCTTCGCCCTTCCGGCGGGCGCTGCGGGACTTTTTGACCCGCTATCTGGTGCCATTGGCCAGCGCCCTCAGGGAACGCTTTAATCAGGAGCCCGATCAGGGCCTGGACGCGAACCTGGCCTGCCTGGTGCAGCGTCTCCCCGACTGGGCCGAGCGTCAGCGGGACATGCTGGAACAGCAGGTCGGCCCCTGTCCGCAGCCGGGCCAGCGCGCCGAAGGCGGTGAGACCGAAGGCATGTGGGATTAATGAGGAAAACACGATGAAAGGTATAACGACCATTTACCGGGCCATGCTGCTGGGACTGACCATGACCACAGCCGGCACTGCCCTGGCCGATCACAGCGAGATGAATCCCAACGTCGCCGAGGTGAAGCCGGGTGACACCGTCAAGGTGGCGCGCATTCCCGGCACCATCTATCTGCGCAGCCAGAACGACCCGGACGATCTGATCTGGGAGCGGGTGCCCATGTACCGCACCGAGCTGTATTCGGCACCGCCGGTACATCAGTCGGTCACGTTGCGCTTTGAGCAGGACAACGCCTTTGAGGCCAAACACATGTACTTTCAGGTGGCTCGCTCCGACGAGCGTTTTTACCTGCGACTGCGCTGGAAGGATGGCACCGAAGACAGAGCCTCGACGGTGGACGCGTTTCGTGATGGCGTGGCGGTGCAGTTCGCCCTCAAGGGTGCCGACACTTCCTACATGATGGGCACGGGCCCGGACAAGCCGGTCAACATCTGGTACTGGCGCGCCGATCAGGATCAGATTGAAAACCTGGCCGCCGGTGGTTACGGCAGCACCACCCGCTTGCCGGGGCAGGTCGTCAATGGTGCCAGCGCCTGGGTGGCCGAAGAAATTCAGCAGGACAGCGAATGGCACGTGGTGATGTCTCGGCCGTTGAAGGTAAAAGGCAAGCACCAGGTGGATCTTTCCCGGGAGCAAATACCCATGGTGTTTGCGGTCTGGGAGGGCCAGGATAATCAGCGCGATGGTGACAAGCGGGTATCGCCCAACTGGATCATGCTGGACAACAGCCAGAGCTGATAATTACCGAGGGGAGGAGATAATCAATGACTATACACCAATTTAATCCGGGCCAGGACGATGAACTGGCCCTGCGTCCCGCCGATTGCGACCGGGGCCACGCCTGCCAGTTTTGCCCCAAGGAGCAAGAGTGCACTCTGGATAAGCCGCATCACGAGAAGCGGCTGCTGGAGCAGCGCCTTGCCCAGATTGGCCAGATCATTCTGGTGATGGCCAACAAGGGCGGTGTGGGCAAAAGCACGGTATCGGCCAACCTGGCCGCCGGTCTGGCTGCCCGTGGTTTCAGCGTGGGGGTGGCCGATGCGGATATTCACGGCCCCAACCAGAGCCGTTTTTTCAATCAGGTGGGCGAGCGGGTGCGGATCAGCGATCAGGGACTCGATACCCTGTCCTGTTTTGGCGACCGCCTGGCACATCCGGTACGGGTAGGATCCCTCGCCTTCATGATGGAGCGCGATGATACCCCCATTGTCTGGCGCGATGCCTACAAGCACGACTTCATGCATCACCTGATCGGCAGTTTCAACTGGGGACCGCTGGATTTTCTGGTGGTCGACATGCCGCCGGGCACCGGCAACGAGCTGATTACCCTGGCCGACCTGCTGGAACAGCAGGCGGTGGCGGCACTCATCGCCACCACACCGCAGGAAGTGGCGCTGATGGACAGCCTCAAGGCGATTCGCTTCTGTCAGGAGCGTGGGATGCCGATCATTGGCGCAGTAGAGAACATGGCGGGTGTCACCTGCCCGCACTGTGGCGGTGAATTCCATCTGTTTCCTCGGACGCATCTGGCCAAGGCACTGGCGGAGCTGGACGTGGCTTCACTGGCCAGTATTCCGCTGTCGCCCCTGTTGGCGATCGCCTCGGATACCGGCTACCCGGTCACCCTGGACCAGCCGGACAGCGTGGAAGCCCGGGCCTTTGCGCCGGCCATCGACGCCTGCATCGAGCATACACGAGCGGCGGGCATTACCGCCGCCACCGAAGAGCTGCAATCGATGACGGACGCCATCGGCGCCGACTTGCTGGCGGCACTGGAGGGCTTGCCCGAGCATGAGCGTGAGGCAGCACAGCAAGAGCTTGACGCCTTGCTTGCCGGCGAGCGCGAGCGTTTACAACCACCATCCGGCCGGTCTTGAACCAGGCATGAGGAGAGCGTCATGAATTCCCCAGTCAACCCCACCCGCCGGCACTTTTTTCGCCAACTGGCGAGCCGGATAGATCCCCAAACGCCGACCGTCGCCCCCTGGCGGCCGGTTCCTGAAGTCAATGCCGGCGATGGTGACGTGCTCTGGTCCGGCTGGGCCGGTCGGGGCGAGGTGTTCGTCGTCGGTGATGAAGGCCGAATACTGCACTTCGACAGTAATGCCGAGCCAGAGCAGCAGGGCTGGCAAACGATGGAGGTAGATGTGAATCTGCCCCTGCATGGTATCTGGGGGCGGACTCCCGACTGCCTGCATGCGGTGGGCTGGATGGGTTGTGTGCTGAGCTATGACGGCGAACGCTGGCAACGGGTGCAGGGCGGCGTGGTGGATGAAGCCCAGGGGCGGTTCACCGCCTGCAAGGAGAACACACCGTTGTTTGCCATCGACGGTAACGCCTATGGCGAAGCCTGGGCGGTGGGTGACGAGGGCCGTATTCTTCACTTCGACGGTCTGGAGTGGCGGCCCGAGGCGTCCGGAACACAAGTCAACCTGAGGGCGGTGGTTTGTACGCCCGCCGGCACCGTGTATGCAGCGGGCAACGAAGGCACCTTGCTGCGCCGTGATGATAACGGCCACTGGCATGCGATTGACTGTCCTCTTGGCACCGGCTTTCACGCCATGCTGGTGCTGAACGACGACGAACTGCTGCTGGCGGGTGGCCGCTACTTCGTGGACAAGGGCGGTTTTCGGGGCGAGCTGGTGCATTATCGCCAGGGCGAGTTCCACAACCTGGGGTCCGATACCGATATGCCACGGCTGCGCGCCCTGCGGGCTTACAAGCAGGGTGTGCTGATGGTGGGTGACAGAGGGCAATTGTTCTATCTGCACGACAACCAGATCAAACGGCTGGAATGCAATACCCGTCATGATCTGATGGACATCATTACCCTGGCATCCGGCGAAGCGCTGGTGGTGGGGGACTTCGGTACCATCATGACCGCCGCGCCCGAATTCGAGCAGGCCCTGGCGGCACCGGAAAAAGATGAGCAGGACAGCTCGCGCTGGGAGCTGATGGCCAGCCCCACCGAGCGTCAGCTATGGGGACTGTGGCAGGCCCATGACGGCACCAGCTATGCCTGTGGCGACGCCGGCACAGTGCTGCGCCTGGATGAAGGCCGCTGGGTGAAGATGCCGGCGCCAGACGAGGATCTGGCGGTGCACTGCCTGTGGAGCTGTGAAGGCGGCGGCCTGTTTGCCGGCGGCCAGGAAGGGCGCATCTACCGTTTCAACGGTGAACAGTGGCAAGTGCATTTCGATCTGCACCTGCACACCACCATACTGGCCATGTGGGGCACAGGGCCGAACTGCATCTATGCGGTGGGCGACGAGGGGCTGGTGCTGCATTACGATGGTCTCGGTTGGCGCCGACTGGTGAGCGGCACCGGCTCCGCCCTGTACGATCTCTGGGGCCACGATGAGCAGCACCTGCTGGCGGTGGGCGACTTCGGCCTGGCGCTGCGCTACAACGGCCAGGAATGGAAGTCCTTCAATACCGGCACCGAGCACTTTATTTACAGCGTTTGGGGCCGGGGGCTGAACGACATTTATGCGGTGGGACTGTCGGGCACCGTGTCCCATTTCAACGGCCAGCGCTGGCAGGTGATGCCGACTCGGCTGCAACACGACTTACTGGCCATCTCCGGTAACGAGAGCGGCGATGTGTTCGCCGTGGGAACCCGGGGCACTGTACTGCGGCTGGATCACAATCACTGGCAGCGGGAAGTGACACCGACCACCACGGGTCTGCGGGCGCTCAGCGTCACCCGCGAAGGCACGGTTTACGCGGTGGGCGATCAGGGCTGCATTCTGCGGCGCAGTCCGGCGCCAGAGTGAAACGGTCATTGACCATCCTGTATCAGCACTAAAAAAACGGGCCATTCAGGCCCGTTTTTTATTGCTTTGCCTTCGTCTCATCATGCATATCCCCTCGATTGATCTGTGTCAATCAAACGTGAATAAACTCCTCTCAGTGGTGACATCGTGACCTATGTTTAATGATGGTGCTTTTTTGAGCTAAACCAAACGCGAACCGTTCGAACAGGCTGGCAGCAGATGCACAGGCGGTCGCACAGGAGGGCGTAAAAATGCAGATGTCTAAACTCAAGCGTCGCGATTTCCTCAAGGGGCTGGGTCTGACCGGCGCCGGTATCGTATTCAGCAGCAAAAGCTGGGCGCTCAATCGTCTGGAGCCCATCTCCGACACCCTTGCCAGTGAATATCCCTACCGCAGCTGGGAAGATCTGTATCGCAATGAATGGGACTGGGATCATATAGGTCATGCCGCTCACTGCATCAACTGCATGGGTAACTGCGCCTGGAACGTCTATGTGAAGGACGGTCTGGTGATCCGTGAAGAGCAGATCGCCAAATATCCCCAGATCAATTCCAAGGTGCCCGACGCCAACCCCCGCGGTTGCCAGAAGGGTGCCATTCATTCCACCGCCATGTACGAAGCCGACCGGCTGCGTTACCCGCTCAAGCGGGCCGGCGAGCGGGGCGAGGGCAAGTGGCAGCGCATTTCCTGGGATCAGGCGACCGAGGAAATCGCCGACAAGATCATCGATATCTTCGAAAAATACGGTCCCGGCAAGCTCAAGACTCACCAGGGCTCGGGTAACCAGACCATGGTGCGCCAGTCCGGCCCCAACCGCTTTGCCTCCCTGGTGGGCGGCATTCAGCTCGACGGCTTTACCGTGGTGGGAGATCTCAGTACCGGTGCCCACCTGGCCTACGGCAACCCGCTGGAGAGCTTCACCTCCGACGCCTGGTTCGATGCCGACTACATCATGCTCGGCATGATCAACCCCAACGCCACCCG
>JBFGZI010000004.1:0-24126 GCA_041586855.1 Oceanisphaera sp.
AGAAGAGCACAAGCCGGCAATGGTGCTGCAGGCGTTGCTGGCCGAGTGTCGCCTGCTGGACGAGCAGCCGGAGGTGGAAACCACATTGGTGATCCTTCCCCGTGGTTTCGAAGGCTTCTACGCCTACCTGGATCTGGTCGACATGGCCAACGAGCTGCTGTTCGAACAGGGCTTCGAGGGAAAGTACCAGCTGGCCAGCTTTCATCCCGACTACTGTTTCGACGGCGAACCCCAGGATGACGCCGCCAACTACACCAATCGTTCGCCTTATCCTACCCTGCACATCATCCGTGAAGCCAGCATGGAAAAAGCCCTGGCCGATTACGAGGATCCCGAGTCCATTCCCGAGCGCAATATCCAGTTTGCCCGCCGCAAGGGCAGCGACTTCTTTGCTAAGTTACTGGCGCAGTGCGTCAAACCCTGATTTGCCCGGTTCTTGTTTTCGTTACCGAAAACCGGATTAATCATTGATATCTCTATCGACTATGACCGGGGGAAGGATGCGAATTTTATCATTGCTGTTTATCGGGTTGTTGTCCGGTTGCATGGGGATGCCCGGCAAGGTGACACCGGTCAAGAATTTTGACGCCGAGCGTTATCTGGGTATCTGGTATGAAGTGGCCCGGCTGGATCATTCCTTCGAGCGAGGGCTGGAACGGGTGAGTGCCGAATATCAGCCGCGCGAAGATGGCGGTATCCGGGTGCTAAACCGGGGCGTCGATGCCGGGAGCGGAGAAGTAAAAGAGGCGGAAGGAAAAGCCTATTTTGTGAACGATGAACAGGAAGCTTATCTGAAGGTGTCTTTCTTCGGCCCCTTCTACGGCTCCTACGTGGTGTTTGAGCTGGATGACGACTATCAGCATGCATTTGTGTCCGGCTATAACCACGATTATCTGTGGTTGCTGGCGCGCGATCCCGTGGTCAGCCCGGAGCTGAAGGCCCGTTTTGTGAGCAGATCAAAAGAGCTGGGCTTTGCTACCGATGGGCTCATCTGGGTGAATCAGGAGTAGCATCGAAACTTCATTTTTTGATGGTGGCTTTGTCGGATTCTATGGTTTACCGTAAGTCGCCAATTGATGTGAAGTTGTTTTATGAGCACTGAAAAATAACGAAAAAGGAGCAAAAAATGCTGAAAAAAGTCGTGCTGCTGGCTCTCGGCGGCGCTTTCGCCACTACCGTTGCCGCCCAGTCTGACATCTTCAAGGCGGATGACCTGGTCAAGTACCGTCAGTCTATCTATCAGGTGATGAGCGCGCAGGCCAAGGTGATGGGTGCGATGGCGAAAGGTGAAATCGAGTTTGATGCCGAAGCCGTACATGAGCGGGCGTTAAACATGGGTAATGTCGCCAAGTTACTGGGTGAGACCTATGTACCGGCTACCCAAGGTGTGAAAGAAAGCAACATGCTGCCCGCCGCCTGGGAAGACATGGACGGTTTCAGTGCCAAGGGCAAGGCCTTTGGCGGCGCGCTGCAAGAGCTGATTGCAGTGTCCGGCGAGCCGGGCTTCGATGCAAACAAGGCACGGCCAGCCATTGGAAAAATGCTGAAAAGCTGCAAGGCCTGTCATGATGACTATCGCGATTAAGTGGTTCGTCTGAACAAAAAAAGGAGCCTTTCGGCTCCTTTTTTTGTTGTTGATATCGAAATCAGAAGATGTTGAACAGCGGCCAGATGATTCCGGCAGCGAGTGCGACAGCCAGCGCGAAGCGTGGCCAGGGAAAGGCATGAGTGTTCTGTTCCAGCCGATCCACTACCCGGTCGACGGGCGCTTCCTTGTGGCCGGTCACCATGGCCTTGACCAGGCCTTCGCCCCGCAGTCGATACAGCATTATGGCCAGTAGGTGCAGCCCTATGATCAGCAGCAGTCCCTGGTAAAACCAGGACTTGTGCCAGCCGGTCATCAGGCTGGTGGTGGCACCCGAGACGTAGCTATAAAGGGGTCCTTCATAGAAAATGTCGTCGGTGGCGAACAGGCCGGTACCGGCCTGAAACAACAGGGTGCCGAGCATCACCAGCACCATGACGCCGCCAAGCGGGTTATGGCTGAGATACACGGGTTTGTGCGGCGTCAGGGTGGCGAACAGGTAGGCGATGATGCGGCCCGGGTGGTAGATAAAGTGGCTGAAGCGGGCATAGGGAGTGCCGATAAAGCCCCAGATAATGCGATACAGCAGCAGTCCCAGCAGCAACTGGGCGAACAGCATGTGCTGCTCCATATCATCGCCGGCCGACCGCCATAGCAAAAACAGCAGTATGGGCAGGCTCCAGTGAAAAACCCGGATGGACCAGTCCCAGACGTGAATCTGGTGATGGGACGACGCGTTCATGAATGTGCTCTCCTGTGAACTCGATATGCGGCAATATTAACCCGAACATGACTTTTATTTAAGTCGATGCTTAAGTCTGTGCAGACAGGTGTGGATGCTAAAACATCCCGGTAAAGACCGGGATGTGAGTCAGAAGGGAAAGCGGGGGTGTTACTTGGCCGGAGCCTGGTTTAACCTGGTTAGAGCCTGCTCCAGCCCCTGACGGAACTGGCCGCGGGTCAGGGCGTCGATTTCCTGCCATCTGTTACTCGGCGCGAAGTCGATTTTGGTTTCGGAAACCACGTCTTTACCCTGCAGGGCAATCCAGCGTGGATCGTAGTTACGACTCTGTTCGCTGTCCCATTCCAGTACCTGGCTGACGATGCCTTGCAACCGTTCCGGATTGCTCATGGAATAAGGGGCGATACGAACGCCGAAGCGCTGGTTTAGTTGATTGACTGCACTGTGGGCGGTGTCATCGCCGGATTTGTTGGCGTCGCTACGGGCCCGCAGCTGGGCGGCGTAATACCAGAAGGTGGCCTGATCCTGATAGTCGTTGTCGAACATGATGGCAGACATCAGATACAGCACCGGTGGTGCGTAGTCGTTGGGACTTTTCAGTATCTCGTTGATGGTGTCGCCCTGGCCACTGGTAATGGCGTCCATTGCCTGCTGGGAGCGGCTGACGTCAATCTGGGCGAATTCTCCCTTGGGGGTGATTTCCTGAGAAGACTGACTGCTGGTGTCGGGAGCCGGCTTTTCGGCCTGCTCTGCCGGGGGCTGGCTGGAACAGGCGGCCAGCAGACCACAGAGTAACAGGGGATATAATTTCATCGTTCGACCTCATCAAGAATACTACCTTCAGCAAAGCGGGAAATCGGGTTCAGGTCAAGAGTGCCTAGTCACTTTGGGACCGTTTGCCGGGCGGCCGGTAATGGCTGTGGCATTTTATGACGGCTCAAGACGGTATGACCGTTCAAGACTGCTGTTGCCAGAAGAGGTGAATGTCCTGCCGGTAGGAGGCGGGAATGCTGCGCGAGCAGCTGAGCATAACGCCATCACCTTGCTTGAGGCCACGAATGGTGCCCTTGAGGGTGCGCGCATCCTGTATCAGCTGTCGGCAATGGTGGACCAGTTCCTGCGGTGGGTGGCCACGTTTCACCTTGAGGTGAATACCCTCTATGGTGATCAAAAAGCGTTCTTGGCGGCGGCGCAGCGCATACAGCAGGCCGAACAGCGCCAGCGAAATCAGACTTATGGTGCCGAACATCATTTTCATCCTTGAAAACGGCGATTAATACGAGAATGATGACAGTTTGAACAATAAAGGCAAGCCGGCTACATGATGTTGCCCTTAAAAATAAGAGTCGCCACCTTTAATGTGGCCCTGGATCGTGCCGGTCCTGGGCAACTGGCGGACGACCTGGCGGCGGGCCATCGTCAGCCCCGGAACATCGCCCGTATTGTGCAGCACCTCAGGCCCGACGTGCTGCTGCTGAACGAGTTTGATCATGATGGCGACGGGCTGGACGACAGTGACCTGCGGCTGTTTTGCGAAGACTATCTGGCAGCCGGAGAAGGAGGCATCGAGTATCCGTATCACTATCTGGTGCCCACCAATACCGGCCTGCTGGCACCGGTGGCGTTGCACGGGGCCGGCAGCCCGGCACTGCCGGGCGATGGTCTGGGCTTCGGCGCCTTTCATGGTCAGTACGGCTTTGCGGTACTGTCGCGTTTTCCGCTGTTATTCGATCGGATGCGCAGTTTTCGCCGCTTTTTGTGGCGAGACATGCCCGGCGCCCGGCTGCCGCTGACCGGGTCTGGCGGTTATTACAGCGCCGAGGCGCTGGCTGTG
Organism: Oceanisphaera sp.; assembly: GCA_041586855.1. Lineage (GTDB taxonomy): Bacteria > Pseudomonadota > Gammaproteobacteria > Enterobacterales > Aeromonadaceae > Oceanimonas. The sequence continues at coordinate 4,162 of JBFGZI010000004.1, forward strand.
CTGCCGCTGTCGTCCAAGAATCATCTCGACTTGCCGGTGCGTCTGCCCAATGGCCGGGTGCTGCACCTGCTGGCCTGCCATCCGGCGCCCCCCATCGACGAAGGCACGGAGCGGCGCAACAGCTGTCGCAATCACGACGAGCTGCGGCTTTGGCATGATTATATTCGTCCCGGACGGGGTGACTATCTGGTGGATGATGCGGGCGGCCGTGGCGGGCTGGCTCCCGGGGCCGACTTTGTCATCCTGGGAGATTTGAATGCGGATCCGATGGATGGCGATGGCTTCCATGAGGGCATTCAGGCGTTGCTGGCCGATCCGGTGCTTAATTACAGCGTGGCTTCGGGGCGGCTGCGACCCGCCTCACGCGGCGGCTTTTCTTTGCGAGGCATGTCGGCGCGCCGAGGCTCACCGCGATTCTGGACGCATAGTCAGGGACTGCGACTCGATTATGTGCTGCCGAGTGCAAGTTTGCAGGCCCTGGCCAGTGGCGTGTTCTGGCAGTCACCTAATCAGCCGGGTGCCGAGCTGTTCTGGAACAAGCGAGGCTGGCCGGAGCGTCATGCCAGTTCGGATCACCGCCTGGTATGGGTGGATATTGCCCGGTAGTGGTGTGAGAGGCCTCACGCTTTCATCGGGTAAGGGCGCGATAACGCGAGCAGTATCAAACATTGGTTAATCCATGCTGGGCTTTTAAGGGGCCTGGGGATTTAATATTACTCGAGACCCTAGATTGCTTTCGAAGTTCAGTCATCCGGGTTGGTGACCCGGATAATCAACTGGTATTCTTCATGACGGGCAAGCCGATTGGCTTGCCCTTTTTCTTGTCTGTTTTTCCCTTTCTTACTCTTCTCTTTCATTCATGATGTCGACTCTTTTGGCACCTTTTATGTCCGGTGTCATGCCGATGATGTCTCTGTTATCTGACCACAGATTATCGGGTGTGAATGTTAAATGATGGTGAACATTGCTGATTTTTATTAGAAACTTAGCACTATATTCACATGATATTCCCACATATTGAGAATTTAAGTTTACACCGTCGTTTTTTCAGGCAAGGTGCGCCGCTAAGACAGGATCATGACCATGAAAATCAGCTCACAGGACAAGGTGTTTACGCTGTTGTCATCTCTGGTGACGGCCCCCGGAGCCATTACCGCCCGCGAACTCGCCGACCTGACCGGTCTGCCATTGTCCAGCACCTATCGTTATCTGGCGGTGCTGTGTCGCTGGTCACTGGTGCAGGAGCGTCAAAGTGGCAGATATGCACCCGGCCCCATGGCGGTACAACTGGCGGCCGGCTTCGAGCATCAGAACAGCGTCCTGACCTGGGCCCGCCCCTTGCTGGCCGAACTGGCGGAACGGTCCGGAGAAAGTGCCGCCCTGATGATGATTTCCGGCAACCGGGCCCTGTGTGTCGAGATGATCGACAGCTCTCAGGCTCTGCGCTGCTGCTATCAGAAAGGCTATTCCCAACCGTTGCGCTTTGGTGCCAGTGCCAGGGCTTTGCTGGCGTTTATGGACGAGACACTGCGTGAACAGATACTCGCGGAACTGCCGCAAGCAGAGCGTGCCCACCTGCTTCAGGCGCTGGCACAGGTTCGGGAGCAGGGTTACGCGGTGTCACAAGGCGAAATCGACAAGGGTGTCTGGGGCGTCAGCGCGCCGGTACTGGGCAGCCGGGAGCATCTGCTCGGTGCCATCAGCCTGATGGCACCAGCTGAGCGGGTTGGCGGTAGTCAGAGCCAGTGGATTCGCTGGGCCTGCGATGCCGCGGCGCGTCTGGGCGCCATGAGCTATTAGTCAATTTTGTGAGGAGTTGTAATGGAACAAACCACATATAGTGCCGCCGACATGTCTCTGTGGCAGGGGCGGGTAGATCATGAAGAAGGTGATTTGGCGCGGCGCTGGCACCAGCAGGTGCAGGCCGTGGAGGCCGTGGAGGGCGTGGAGGGCGAGCAGCCTGTCGGCCTGGTGTTGCTGGGCTTTTGTTGTGATGCCGGTGTGCTCCGTAATCAGGGTCAGGCGGGGGCGGCTGCGGGCCCGGCAGCCTTGCGGTCTGCCACTGCCAACCTGGCCTGGCATCTGGATACTCCTCTCTACGACGGTGGCGATGTGCATTGTCATGGGGATGAGCTGGAAGCGGCCCAGACGCTGTATGCCGACAAGATAGCAGCCTTCATGGACGCCGGGCACAGAGTCATCGGCCTGGGCGGCGGTCACGAGATTGCCTATGCCAGCTTCAGCGGTCTGGTGGAGCACCAGTGCCGCCAGCAAGAGGCTCCCCGTATCGGCATTATCAACTTCGATGCGCATCTGGACTTGCGTCGTTCGGCCCGCGCCAGCTCCGGCACCCCTTTCAACCAGTGTGCCGCCCTGTGCGAAGCGCGCGGCCTGCCATTTCACTACACCTGTATCGGCGTCAGCCGCTACCACAATACCGACGCGCTGTTCGAGCGCGCCAGCCAGCTGAATACCCGTATCGTGCTGGATGAAGAGCTGAACGGTTGGGATCTACAGCCGCTGAATTCGGCCCTGGATCAGGCCATTGCCGAGGTCGACCTGCTGTATGTCACCGTCTGTCTGGATGTGTTGCCGGCCAGCCTGGCGCCGGGCGTCAGCGCGCCGGCGGGACGAGGAATGGATCTGGGGCTGCTGGAGTATGCGCTGGAGCGCATCAAGGCCAGCAACAAGATAAAAATGGCCGATATCGCCGAGCTGAACCCGGCTCGGGATCGACACTCAAGCACGGCCCGTGTGGCCGCCCGCCTGTTGGCCCGGCTTGCCGGCTGACACCGTTTGTTGGCTCTGACTGGCTTCGCTCGCCAGTCTTGGTTGATGTTGTAATTAGTTGTAGATATAGGGAAATAAAATGAATCTCATTACTCTCGACGTGATGAACACCACGGCTCTGGCCGCCTTGCTTCTGATGCTGGGACTGGTATTGCAGCGCAAAGTGGCACTGTTCCACCAGTTGTGCGTACCGGCCCCGGTGATCGGTGGCTTCGGCTTTGCCCTGCTGGTGTGGGCTGCCCGTAACTGGGGAGGAGTCGAGTTCAAGTTTGACACTGCCCTGCAAACTCCGCTGATGATCGCGTTTTTTGCCACCGTAGGCCTGGGTGGCAGCCTGGCCTTGCTGAAAAAGGGCGGCAAGGTGCTGGGGATTTATCTGGTGGCCTGCTGGTTGCTGGCGTTGCTGCAGAATGGTCTGGGGATCGGCATTGCCTCCCTGCTGGGTGAACACCCTCTGCTGGGCCTGATGGCCGGCGCCGTTTCCCTTGAAGGGGGCTTCGGTGCCGCCGCGGCCTTTGGGCCGGAAGCGGAAGCTCTGGGCGTGGCCGGTGCCACTACCGCGGCACTGGCAGCGGCGACGTTCGGCATGGTCGCCGGGGGTCTGCTCGGCGCCCCGGTCGCCCGTCTGCTGATCAGTCGGCACAAGGTCGATATTCAGGCTGAACAGGTGCATGATCTGCAAGCGTTGCAGGCCACAGAGCGGCCGGCACCAACCATCATTACCGGCGTTTTGCTGCTGAAAATCGTGGCGGTGGTGCTCTGCACCATGGTTGCCGGCCTCTGGCTGAGTGGTCACCTGCGCTCGGACTTCGACATTATTGTGCCTTCTTATGTCGGCGCCATGTTTATCGCCATCGTGCTGCGTAACCTGAACGAGAAATTTTCCCTGCTGAAGATGCCCGACAATGCCATCAATGTGGTCAGCGACTTTTGTCTGGGGATCTTCCTGACCATGGCGATGATGTCGTTGCAACTGTGGCAATTGGCGGATCTGGGCTGGTCACTGCTGATCATCCTGATAGTGCAGACTCTGGCGATCATCTTGCTGGCGGTGTTCCTGATGTTCCGGTTGATGGGTGGCAATTACGATGCGGCCGTGCTGTGCGCCGGTTTTGTCGGCCACGGCCTGGGTGCGACCCCCAATGCGGTGGCCAACATGGGCGCGGTCTGCGATCGCTACAAGGTCTTCTCGCACAAGGCCTTTATTGTGGCGCCTTTGTGTGGAGCCGTGTTGATCGATATAGTGGCTATTCCTGCGATTACCTGGTGCCTGAACGTCTTTGGCTAAACCGGGCTGCAACATCAAAAAGGCCGACGCTATGCGTCGGCCTTTTTGTTCCCGTCATTCCCGCGAAGGCGGGAATCCATGACCCTGGCTCAGATCTGTTAAACCGTGCAGAGCCAAACATGGGCCCCTGCCTTCGCAGGGGTGACCTTATGTTCAGGACCTCGCCAGACGATAATAAACAGGCTTACTGCTGTCGCTGGCGCAGAAAGGCGGGAATATCGAGCCCTTCCGGCGTCGACTCCGGCTGGTTGATTGGGGCCTGATGCGGGGGTTGAGACGGTGCTATGGTTTCCTGCTGGGGCTGGATGCCGGTGGCGATCATGGTCACCTGTATGCTGTCGACCAGATTGGGGTCCAGGCTGATGCCGGATACCACAGTGGCATATTCGCCCACACATTCGGCTACCTGGTCGCCGATTTTCTGGAAATCGTCGAGGCCGATATCCATAGAAGCGACCACGTTGAGCAGCACGCCTCTGGCACGCTCCAGCTCTACCTTCTCCAGTAGCGGGTTGTTCAGCGCCTGCAGGGTGGCGTCAGTCACCTTGTTTTCGCCCCTGCCCAGACCGATACCCATCACCGCCTTGCCCTGCTGGCTCATGATGGTGCGCACATCGGCAAAGTCGATATTGATAAGACCGGTCTGACCTATGATGTCCGCCAGACCCTTGACCGCGTTTTGAATGACCTTGCTGCTTTCGGTAAAGGCTTGCAGCAGCGGGGTTTTGGCGCCCAGCACCTTGAGCAGGTAGTCGTTGGGCAGCACCAGCAGGGCATCGGTGTGTTCGGCCAGGGTCTTGAGTCCTTCGTCGGCGGACTTGGCGCGTAGCTTGCCTTCAAAGCCGAACGGACGGGTGACGATGGCGACCGTCATGATGCCCAGCTCGCGCGCCACCCTGGCCACTATGGGGGCGGCACCGGTCCCGGTACCACCGCCCATGCCGGCGGTAATAAAGCACAAATCCGCGCCATTCAACTGGGCGCGGATCTCGTCAAGGCTTTCTTCGGCGGCCTGCCGGCCAATTTCGGCCTGGGCACCGGCGCCCAGGCCCCGGGTTAGTATCTTGCCCAGTTGCAGGGTGTTGACCTGGCACTGTTGCAGCGCCTTGGCGTCGGTATTCATGGCCACGATATGAACGTGCTCGGGCAGGGCGCCGTCGGCCAGCAGGTTGACGGTGTTGCCACCGCAACCGCCGACGCCGATGACGCCGATATTAATCGCATCACTATCCGGTTCGGCCGGTTCAAAATAGAGGTCGCGCATCCGGTACTCCGTGAAAAAACAAAGAGGGCTGAACCCGTCAGCCCCCGGTATTGGTGTCGTTCTTGTTAACTTAGCTGTCTTTTAATGATTCTGGCGCCAGTATCTCGACTTTACCCGCCATATCGGTCAACCAGCGGCGAAATTCGGGCGAATCCTTGACGTCGGTTTCCACCATCATGCTCTGCTTGTCGTAACGGGTCAACCTGGGGTTATTGCCCGGAATCGCGTCTTCCATGATGGCCCGATTCGGGTTGGTGATCCGACCGACAAAATGGATGGTATCGGCTTCTTCGTGATAGCTCTTCTCGCGGATCAGCTTGTTGACGCTGAATTCACGTGGCTGTGTCACCGGGCGGCTGGTCAGCTCCACATCCTTGATGTGTTCGAAGGGAATACCGTAAATCTTGGGATCCATGTCCGACACTGTGCACAGCAGCATGGTGCTGTCTTTACGGCTAACGATGCCGAGCGGATTCACCTGTTCGTAACGCAGCCAGACGGTACGGTCCTTGATCACCCGCTTGATTTCGGCGCTGAACTTGCGGCCGCGCCACAGGGCGTCGCGGATGCTGGTGGCGCGGCGAATGTCCGGGCTGCCGGCGAACGGCTTGGGCAGACGCACCACGTTTTCCATCCAGCGACCGGCCAGCTCGCTCTGGCTGTCTTTGATGACCTGGGTGGCCTTGTCGATAATGGGGTTCAATTCGCTCAACACGCTGGCCGGCAGCAGGTCGGCGGCCTGGTCGTTCCAGGTTTTCAGCGCCATGGCCAGGCTGAGCGGCATGAAGTTGGCAAAATCGTTCAAACCATTGCGTTCAAAGCACCAGCCATGAGGCTTGCTGCGATCGTCGGAGGTGAGATCGAAGAGTCCCATTCCGGACATTTCTTCCAGATCGCGCTGTACGGTGCGCAGGCTGACCTGAATGCCTTCTTCTTCCAGTTTCTCTTGCAGCTGGCGTGCGGTCAGCTTGTACGGACGATAGGGAACACAGCGCGCCAGGGTCAATTGTCTTAATAGCTTCTTACTCATGGTGATGCCCTCTTGCTTGGTATGATTCTATCCTAGGCTCAGGGTGTGACAAGTTTTGTCGCAACCTTTTCGGGGGAGACTGTCGCCATTTGTCTACAAACGGCAGTTCATGGTCTGATCCTGACGTTGGGTAGTCGTTGCCTTTTTTCTGTGCTTGTGTGTATAAGTAATTGAAATAAAACCATCTTGCTGGAGTCGTCATGAGAGTTTCAGTGGTTTTTCTTCTGCTGTGCAGCAGCCTGGTTTGGGGGCAACCGATACCGCCAACCCCCTTTGAACGTGAAAAAAAACAGTCATTACCCGACAGCCGGACCATTGGCGACTATCTGACGACCCTGGATACCCTGTCGCCTCGGGCAAGATTGGTAACGCTGGGCACGTCGGCCGGTGGCCGGCCGATACAGGCGCTGCTGCTCTCGGCGTCGCCGTCGTTTCTGCAGGACCTTGCCGGTGAAACTGTCGGTGAAACAGTCGGTGAGCCAGGCAAGCCGACGGTGATGATGCTTGGCGCTCAGCACGGTAACGAGCCCTCCGGCGCAGAGGCCTTGCAGCGGCTGGCGCGGGAGCTGGTCGCCGGCGAGCATCCGGAGCTGATGCACCGGCTCAACCTGGTGCTGGTGGCCATGGCCAACCCCGACGGGCGCGACCTGTCAAGGCGGCACAATGCCAATGACGACAACACCAATGTCGATTACGTGGCCCTGCAGGCCGGTGAAACCCGTTTGCTGGTCGAGGCGCTGCATCGCTTCGATCCGGATCTGGTGTTCGATGCCCACGAGTCCGGCATCTGGAAACGGGTGCTGACCCGGGAACTGGGCTGGATGACCGATGTGGAGGCCCAGTTCGATATGGGCAACAACCCCAATATCGACGGTTCGCTGCGAGATTACACCGAGAACAAACTACTGCCGGCGCTGATAACGCGGGTGTCGGCGGCCGGGCTGCCGGCTACGCGCTACCGGGGTGAGATCACCAGCCTGGACCAGGCGGTATCCCGCGGTGGTCTGGGTATCACCAACCTGCGCAACTACGCGGCCATGCAGGGGCGGGTGTCTATTCTGGTGGAAAACCGGCTCGACAATAAGGACGGCAGCTATGCCACGCCGCGTAACATTGCCGAACGGGTGCGCAAGCAGCACCTGAGTATGCTGACCATGCTGCAGCTGGTGGCGGGTGAAGCCGAGCCCCTGCTGGCGGTATCACGCCGGGCCCGACAGCGGTGGGTTTCTGCGGAGGGCGACGGCCGCACCCTGTGGATGGGAGTGAATTTTGGCACCAACCGGGAGCAGCCCGACATCACGCTGCCGCTGGTGCGCTTTGCCGATGGTCATAAGGAGCTGCGCCGTTTTCGCAATCGGGATGCCATCGTCACCCGGGAGCCAATCACTCTGGCGGCGGCCTATGCGGTGACCCGAGAGCGGGAACGGATGGCGCGCTGGCTGGCACATCATCATATTGTCTTCGAAACGATCCTTGAACCCCGTGAGCTGCTGGCCGACAGGCTGGAAATAACCGAGGTGCGAAAGCAACCCGAGACGCGGCTGGGGGTAAGGGAAAAGGTGCAGGCCGAGGTGGCGGTGACACGCGCCGCCGTTACCCTGCATCGGGGAGATTTGCTGGTGCCGATGAGCCAGCCGTTGGCACCGCTGGCGGCCCTGATGCTGGACCCGCGATCGGCCAATGCCTTGTATCAGGAAGAGGGCTGGAACTGGTTGCAGCCAGGGGCGTTTCCGGTCTTTCCGGTGGTGGAATACTGAGTTTCAGTTAAACGCTCACACATCGGAGTTGCCAACGGGTGTTGTCGACAGTCAACTCGGGCGTCGAGAGGAGGGAACAGAGGCAACACAGTCGCCTCCCACGACACGCCATGAACTCATCCCTGAGGGCTCGGAAATGCCGTCCATGGCATTTCACGGTCGTGGGAGCCGTTCTCTGTTGCCTCTTCTCGAGCATCGAGTTCTCTGTAGACGCGCTAACAGGCAACACCGGTGCATCAGGGAGGACAAAGGGATCTGCTCAGCCGACCATCCGCGCCACGGATGGCGTGGCTGAGCCTCCAGGGAGGGATTCACGGCGAGTCGGGGGAGCGGGCCCTTTGTTCGACTTTTATACAAAAATGAAATAGATCATTTATTTAGTGGGATTGGTATCACAACGCCAGCCAGGACAGCGGAGATTTGCTGACGGCGGCGCCGTAGATGTAGGCGAAGATGGCGATGGAGGCCAGGGCGGCAGCCAGGCGCTGGCCGCGAGTCTTGCCGCGCTTGATGGCGATGGTGCCAATCACGATATACAGCACCAGGCCGATGATCTTGGCGGTGAGCCAGGGGCTGTTGCCGAAGGGGATCTGCTGGCTCTGTACCGCCAGCCAGACGCCCAGTGCCAGCAGCAGGGTATCGTTGACATGGGGCAGTATTTTCAGCAGTTTGTTGTTGATGCTGGCAGGTGACGGCACGGCCAGCCAGGCGCGCAGCATGAACAGTGTGATGCTGATCAGGGCAAACATCATGTGGGCGTGTTTAACAGCCAGATAAGACATAATAACTCCAGAGAAGACAACAAGATGGCGCAATGATAACAGCATATCGTCTTGTCGTTGCGCTGAATACCGGACAGGATCAATGCGGCGCCGATCATGGCCCTGTAACTTGTGCAGAGACACTCACGATATTGAGGTAACGACGATGAAAAAATGGCTTTATGGACTTGCGGGCGCCCTGTTATCCGGGCCTGTGCTGGCGGCGTCGATCACTGTGTACAAATCGGAGACCTGCGGTTGCTGCGAGGATTGGGTGACACACATGGAAGCGTCCGGCTTCGAGGTGACGGTGGTGAATAGCGATAACCTGGCACCGGTGAAGGCGATGGCCGGTGTCAAACCGGAACTGGCTTCCTGTCACACCGGGCTTGTCGATGGTTATGTCATCGAGGGGCATGTGCCGGCAGCGGACGTGAAGCGACTGCTGGAACAAAAGCCGGCCGTGCGCGGCCTGACCATTCCCGGCATGCCACAAAGTGCCCCGGGCATGGACATCCCCGGCTCACCCTATGAGGTGCTGAGTTTCGATAACCAGGGCAACAGCGCCGTCTTCAGTCGTTATCCAGGATAGTCTCGTCTGGCTCGAAGGCGATAAACCGGCGGCCCCGAAACACCAGGGTGCCGGTTTTTTCCTGCTCGAGCTGTTCATAAAGGTGCTGGGTTACCCGAAACTCCCGTTCACCATCCCCTTCCAGCGGCCGGAAAGTCACATAATACTGCACTTTCGGCGATGGTATTTCGGTCTGCTCCTTGCGAGTCCGGCCCATGAATTCCCGGGTGCGTTTGTTAGCCACCATCACCGCCAGGCTATGTTGGGGCTGACCGCTATTATAAAAGTAGGTATAGAGCCGTCGGCCAATCACCATGGCGGCGATGACGATAATGCCCCAGAACACGATCTTGTCCATTGAATCTACCCCCTGTCTTGTTCAGCTTAATGCTTGTATGCCGCGACGCAAGCCGATTTGATGAAGGTGACCCTTGAATTGCTTGAAGGCGAAAATAGTACGACAGCTGCTGCTCTGCATGGGGCTGCTTTTGCCTGCGGTGGCTCAGGCATACCCCTTGCCGGAGTGGCTGCATGTGCAGGCGACCCTGACCCGGGCGCAGGTGCCGGCCTGTCCCAAAGAGCAGGCTGAAGGCTTGACGCTGACGCTGAATGAAGGCCGTATCGAAGGTCGACTGGAGCGGTTGAGTCTGGACCTGAGCTGCTCTCGCAGTGGCGGTGGTACCGCCGAGGGGGAAGGCGACGCCTTGTCGCTGCTGCTGACGCTGCCGGCCATCGACTTCCATGTCGACAGCCTGACCCTGCATCTGCCCGAGGCCGTGCTTACAGGTGCCGCCGAGTTACGCCATAACGAACAACATCTCGAGATTGTCTGGCATACGGATGCCGGCGAGGCGCGGCTGGAATTACGGCCGGAGCAGCATGGTTGGCGCTGGCAGGGGGCGTTGCCGGGTGCCTTGATTGCGCCCTCACTACATCATCCCCTGACCCTCGGTGGCGGCTGGCAACCGGGAAAGCCATTGCGGCTGCTGGTCGAAGGCGAGCTGCCGGCGCCATTAACCGGCGCCTGGCAACTGCAGCTGGCGGCCGAGCAGGGAAAGCATGGCTGGCAGCTGCACCCGGAATCGCGACTCAAGGTGGCGCGGTTGCGCTGGAAACAGCTGGAACTCAATCGACTGGAACTGACGCCGGTGGGAGACTTGATGCTGGAAGGCCCCAGACGTGTTCGCCTGAGCTGGCAGCAGGGGCACTGGCAACGGCAGGCATTACCCGGTGCTGCGCTGCTGCTGAGCGGAGCGGGCAAGGATTGGCGCCATGGCACTGTGGCTCTTGAGCTGGATCGTCACCTGCAGCTGAAAGGCGACTGGCATTACGACCGGGGGCTGGCACTGACGGTGCCGCCCCAGTCGCTGCCCGCCGCCGAGGTGTGGCGATGGCTGGGCGGCTGGCTGGCGCTGCCGGTGGGGCTGTCGCCCGAGGCGGGCAAGCTGCAGCTGTCGCTGCAGGCGGCGAACCTGATCGATGCGGGGCAGCCGATAGTGCTGAAGGCAGAGCTTGAAGAGGGGCGACTGAGCTACCGGGATATGCGTGCCGAGCAGATGGCCGCCAGCTTCACGTTAAGATGGGACAAGCGGGGGCTGAGTAGCGTCGGCCCCCAGGCCCTGTCGGCGGAGCGGTTCGAGGTGGGGGTGCCCATTACCGACATTCACGCCGCTCTGAGCTGGCGGGCAGGCAAGCCCTGGCTTTCCGGGCTGACTGCCCGGGCCTTTGGCGGCCGCCTGGCGCTGTCTCCCATGGCACTTGAGGCTACTCCTCACGGCGAGGTACACCTGAGCGATATTTCGCTGGAACAGGTGCTGGGTTATGCCGGTGTCAGCGGGCTGACCGGCAACGGCAGCCTGCATGGGCGTTTGCCGTTTTCGTTCGAGCAGGGCTTCAGCATCACCGCCGGAAAGGCCTATAGTGATAATGGCTGGATTTCCTATCAGGCCGGTGAGTCGTTGCTGGCCACCGGCAAGAGCAATCTGTCGCTTGGGCTGACCCTGGGGCTGCTCAGTGACTTGCGTTACCAACGGCTGGAGGCGGACATTTCGATGGCGGCCAGTGGCGATACTATCATCGATAGCCGATTGCGGGGACAAGCGCCTGTGATGGGAAAAATGCACCCGGTCAACTTCAATTATCGCCACCAGGAAAACCTGCTACAGTTGCTGGCCAGTCTGCGCTTCGCCCAGGAATTGAGTGAGCGATTGCCGGCCAGGCTACAGGGGGAGAGCGAGTAAATGCGTATACGTGCGGCCATGATTGGCCCCTTGTTACAGAGCGTGTTACTGAGTGTATTACTGAGCGCCTGCACGCCCCGGGTGGAGGTAGTGGTGCCGGACAAGCCCATTACCGTCAACCTGAACGTGAAGGTAGATCATGAAATCCGGGTCCGGGTCGATCGGGAGCTGGAAAAGTTGTTTGAACAGGAACAGGACTTGTTCTAGGGAGTCTCTATGCGGTGGTTAGCAGTGATATTGGCGGCCTGCCTGAGCTGGTCGGCCTGGGCGCTGGATTTACAGCAGGCCAAGCAGCAGGGCCTGATCGGCGAACAGCTGAATGGCCTGGTGGGCGTGGTGCGTGGCAGTGGCGAGGTAAACGCCATCGCCAGCGACATCAATCGCAAACGGCTGGAAAGTTATCAGGATATCGCAAGGCGCACCGGCACCAGCCTGACCGTGGTGCAGAGTCGGGCCGGTCAGCTGAATATCGAACGTACCGCCAGCGGACATTATATCCAGCTGGCCGATGGCAGTTGGCGGCGTAAGTGAGTGGTCACTTTCGTGTGGAAAGCGGTTAATTCTGGCTCCATACGAGTTTTTATGCTGCTTTTCTTCGCATTTTTCAGTAAATAATTAGGTGAATACCCTTCTATCTGGTTAAAATTCATCCACTTTTGGATTGTCGAAGATGAAGGAGCGATGGTATGCGTAATAGGGTTAAGCTTTGCTTGATGTTAGCATGGGTGGCTTGTGCCAAACCCTACGCTAAAGGTACCGATGTGGAAGTAAAGCCTCCTGTCGCCAAGAAAATCCCTCACGTTCTGAACAATCACGACGATATCCGGATCGACAACTACCACTGGATGCGAGACGACGAACGCGATGATCCGCAGGTGCTCTCCTATCTGGAGCAGGAAAACCAGTACAGTGAGCAGGTACTTACTCCGCTGGATTCGCTGCAGGAAGACTTGTATCAGGAGATGATCGCCCGCATCCGTCAGGACGACAGCTCGGTTCCCTATCTGAAAAACGGCTACCGCTACCAGACCCGCTACCAGAAGGGGAAGGAATACGGCATTATCGAGCGGCACCCCGACGGTCAGCCCGAGCAGATTGAACTGCTGCTGGACGGCAACGAACGTGCCCGGGATAAGGCCTATTACGGCCTGGGCCAGGTGGCGGTCAGCCCCGATCAGCAGACCCTGGCCTTCGCCGAAGACTTTGTATCCCGTCGTCAGTATCAGGTCCGCTTCAAGTCGCTGCAAAGCGGCGAGCTCTTTGATGAAGTGCTGGAAAATACCTCCGGTAATCTGGAGTGGGCCAACGACGGCAAGACCCTGTTTTACGTCAAGCAGGACGAAAATACCCTGCTGCCCTATCAGGTTTACCGTCACACCCTGGGTACACCCCAGAGCGAAGATGTGCTGGTGCATGAAGAGCAGGATCCCAGCTTTTATACCAGCATCTACAAGAGCCGCTCCGAAGACTACATCGTCATCGGCACCTGGAGCACGGTATCCAGCGAAATCAGCCTGATCTCGGCCAATGACCCCACAGCACCGACACAGGTATTCCTGCCCCGTAAGCGTGGCCACGAATACGATGTCGAGCACTATCAGGGCCAGTTTTATGTCCGTTCCAACAAGGATGGCGTCAACTTCGGTCTCTACCTGGCGGAAAACGGCACCCCGGAGCAGTGGCAGCCACTGATCCCGGCCCGGGAGGATGTGCTGCTGGAAGGCTTTACCCTGTTCCGTGACTGGCTGGTGCTGGAAGAGCGCAGCGAGGGGCTGGTGCATCTGCGTCAGATCCATCGCAAGGACGGTCGCGAGCACGACATTCGTTTCGATGATCCCGCCTATGTGACCTGGCTGGGGGTGAACGCCGAAGACGACAGCCCCTGGTTGCGCTACGGCTATTCTTCCATGACCCGGCCGACCACCATCTATGAAGTGAACATGGACACCCAGGAGCGGCGCGAGCTCAAGCAGCAATATGTGGGCGAGCAGTTCAATGCCGATGATTACCGTAGCGAACGGCTGTGGGTCACGGCGCGGGACGGCGCCAAGGTGCCGGTGTCGCTGGTATACCGGGCCGACAGGTTCAAAGGTGATGGCAGCAACCCGCTGCTGGTGTACGCCTATGGCTCTTACGGTGCCAGCATGGATCCGGACTTCAGCAGCTCGCGCCTGAGCCTGCTCGATCGCGGTTTCGTCTATGCCATCGCCCATGTGCGCGGCGGCGAAGAGCTGGGGCGGGACTGGTATGAGCAGGGCCGTCTGCTCAGTAAGGAGAATACCTTTCACGACTTTATCGATGTGACCCAGGAGCTGGTGCAACAGGGCTATGGCGACGAGGAGCTGGTCTTTGCTTCCGGCGGCAGCGCCGGTGGTCTGCTGGTGGCTTCTGTCATCAACATGGCGCCAGAGCTTTACAAGGGTGTGGTGGCGGCTGTGCCCTTCGTGGACGTGGTGACCACCATGCTGGATGATTCGATTCCGCTGACCACCGGCGAATACGACGAATGGGGCAACCCGGCGGATCCCGAGTATTACCATTACATGAAGTCCTACAGCCCTTACGATCAGGTGCAGGAGCAGCCTTATCCGCACATGCTGGTCACCACAGGCCTGCACGACTCCCAGGTACAGTACTGGGAGCCGGCCAAGTGGGTGGCCAAGTTGCGCGAGATGAAAACCGACAATCACCTGTTGCTGCTGCATTGTGATATGGATGCCGGCCACGGTGGCAAGTCCGGCCGTTTCGAGGCTTATCATGAGCTGGCGCGGGAATACGCCTTTCTGCTGGCCCTGGCCGGTGAAAGCTCCGGCATCAAGATGGCGGGCTTCAGCGAACGCCCTGGGCTGATTAACTGAGCCGCTTTTTGATTCTGTAATGACCTCAGGCCGACTTTTGAAGTCGGCCTGAGGTCTGTCTATTGCTCATCGGTTTCTATCGCGGGTTGGCTCGTGAGCAAGAGGCAACAGGATCACCACCTCCGACACGCTACCAGTACATTCCTGTAATACCCACCCCATTAAACAATCTATCTATTTGATTACCATATCAATCCCGAACAAAGGGCCCGCTCCGCCGACTCGCTCGAGCACTTCCCTGTGACGCTCAGCACATGACGTCCCTGTCATGTGATGGTCGGCGGAGCAGATCCCTTTGTTCTCCTTGATACTGCAGAGTCGCCTGTTGGTGCCGTCTACAGTCAACTCGGATGCCAAAGAGAGGCAACAGAGATCGACTCCCAAGACCATGACATGCCAGGGATGGCATGTCTGAGCTTACATGGATGTACTCGTAGCGTGTCATGGGAGTCGGCTGTGTTGCCTCGGTAGCCGGTGTCCTAAATATGGTTAGATTTTTAATGTAATTAGCATCAGCCCCATTCAGGCAACTTAGTTACCTATCGACTGAATAATTACCACCAGCACCAGTACCGGGCACACGAAGCGTACGTACCAGGGCCAGATCTTCCAGAACAGACCCTGCTCCAGCTCGGGGCAGCCCGACTTCAGCTCGGCCAGCACCTTGCTGCGCTGCCAGATCCAGCCGGCATACAGGGTGATGCACAGGCTCACCAGCGGCTGGGCATACTGGGTGGTGAGGGTGATCACCAGCCCGAACAGGGCACCGAAGTTCAATACGATGATCACGCTTACCAGGGTGCACAGCGCTGTCATCAGCCAGGTGGCCTTGATGCGCGAGAGGCCGGTGGACTCCATGGCCAGCGACACCGGCGCTTCCAGCATGGAGATGGATGACGTTAGCGCCGCTACCATCATCAGCAGGAAGAAGGCGAAGGCCACCGGGTACTGGGCCTGGCCCATGGTTTCAAACAGCGCCGGCAAGACCGAGAACACCAGGGTATCGGAGCTGAGCAGGCTGCCGTCTTCGGCAAAAATAGGCACGCCATTGTGCTGGGCCACGTACATGGCGGGCAGGATCAGCAGACCGGCCAGAAAGGCCACGCCGGTGTCCAGCAGAGTCACCTGGGCGGCCAGAGCCGGAATGCTGGCCTGGCGGCTGAGGTAAGAGCCATACAGCATCATCACAGCCGCGCCCAGCGACAGCGAGAAAAAGCTCTGGCCCAGGGCGCCGATCAGCACGTCACCGTTCAATACCCGTGAGAAATCCGGCACCAGGTAGGCCTTGAGGCCTTCGGCGGAACCCGGTTGCAGCAGCATGTAGCCGGTTAGTAACACCAGCATGATCAGCAACAGCGGCATCAGCCGGCTCGACCATTTCTCGATGCCCTGTTCCAGTCCCCGGCTGACCACATAGAGGCTCAGCAAGGCAAACAGCAGGGTGAACACCAGGTTGCGGGAGGTGGAAAAGCCGGTCAGCCAGCCGGCGGCAACATTGGCGCCCACCAGGCTGGCCAGCGGCTCCAGGGCATAGGCGACAAACCAGCCGGAGACGATGGCGTAGAAGGTGAAAATCAGGCTGACGGTGATCACCGCCGCCAGCCCCACCAGGCCGGCGATGGCCTTGCCAAACGGGTTGGTGGTCAGGGTTTGCAGCGCTCGGAATGGAGTGGCCTGGCCGTGCCGCCCTATGGTGATTTCTGCCACCAGCATGGGGTAGCCGAGCAGGAAGATAAACAGCAGGTAGACCAGCAGAAAGGCACCACCGCCGTTACTCGCAGCCTGAGTGGGGAAACCCCAGATATTACCCACGCCGATGGCCGAACCGGCGGCGGCCATCACAAATCCCAGCTTGCTGCTGAACTGCGCCCTTTTTTCCACGTCTTGCTGCTCCTGCTGACTGTAAAGTTAAACGTACAATGGCTATTGAATTAAAATGGCGGAGACTATGGAGTTTTGCAGAGTTTTTGTCAAAGGGAAGTATTCAGGGTAGGGGATAACAGTGGCCTTGATTGTATTATCAGCAAAAAATAAGGCGGGATATCCCGCCTTATGTCGTCATGTAACTTGTGCCGTTATGCAAACTGGGTGGTGAGCTTGAGCCAGTTGCGCCGCTGTGTGGTGAAGGCGGCTTTCAGCTCATCGCAATTCAGCTTGAGACGCAGTTCCTCATATTTGCAGCGTGCTGATTTTTTCTTCAGTTCCAGCAGGCTCTTGCGTACCTGATAGTAACTCTTGAGCTGGTGCAGCAAGCGCTCGTACTCGCTGTGTAGCAGGGCCAGCCACTGCTCGGTATCGGCATTCTGCTGCTGGCGCAGTATCTTCTGGCGAGCCACTTCCAGGCGGCGTTCCAGCCGGGCCTGCTCGATCCGCTCCTGCGGACAGGTCCGCAGCCGGGAAGCCAGACCCAGCCAGCTCATGGTGCGGATCAGCCACTTGGTGGGGTCGTAATGCCACCAGCGGATGCCATTTCGGTAGTCAAATTCGAACAGATGGTGAAAGTTATGATAGCCCTCGCCGAAGGTTAGCACCGCCAGCAGATCGTTGTCGCGGGCCGAGTTCTTGCTGGTGTAGGGCTGACGACCCCAGTAGTGGGCCAGGGAATTGATGAAGAAGGTGACATGGTGGCCCAGAAACAGGCGCAGCACGCCGGCCATCAGCAGCATGCCCCAGATATCACCGTGCCAGAGCCCCAGCAGCAGCGGCAGGCCGATATTCATCATCAGGGTCAGCGTCAGATAATGCTTGTGCTGGAACTGCAGTATGCGGTTGCGCTTGAGGTCGGGAATATTGCTGTCGTCGGGGGTATGGTAGTGACGCAGCATCCAGCCCATGTGCGAGAACCAAAGCCCGCGGCTGGCGGAATAGGGGTCCTTGTCCAGATCGTCCACATGACGATGGTGGCGGCGATGATCGGCACACCAGTGGTAGGCGGAGTTCTGCAGTGACAGGGCGCCGCCCAGGGCGAATACCCATTGCAATAAGGGGTGGGCATCATAGGCCTTGTGCGCCCAGAGGCGGTGGTAACCGGCGGTAATCGACAGGCAGCTGTAACTGAACAGCACCAGCATGGCGAGCCATTGCCAGCCATCATAGCCCTGGGTCAGGCCGTACCAGGGGACCAGTATCATCGTCGCCAGGCCGGTGCCTGAAAACAGCAGAAGGTTAGTCCAGAGTAGTGGGGGTTTACGCATCTTGTTTATCCATCGAGCGAACAGCTGTACACTATTTTCGTCTTTAATGCCGGCCAGCGTCAATCATAAATTGACCAGGCAGAAATTGACAGGTCGGGGCTGACCGCGTTGTGACAAAGGGGTATGATCCGATTATTAACACGTTAGACTCTGGTGTGTCGTGGGCATTCGCGCAGAACAAAAAGAAAAGACCCGGCGTACTCTGATTGATGCGGCTTTTCGCCAGTTGAGTGCCGAACGAAGCTTTTCCAGCCTGAGTCTGCGTGAGGTGGCGCGGGAGGCGGGGCTGGCCCCCACCTCTTTCTATCGTCACTTCAAGGACATGGAAGAGCTGGGGCTGACGCTGGTGGATGAAGGTGGTCTGATCCTGCGTCAATTGATGCGTCAGGCTCGTCAACGCATTGCCGATGGTGGTAGTGTTATCCAGATTTCGGTAAAAACCTTTATGGAGTTTATCGAACATAGTCCGGATGTGTTCCGGTTGCTGCTGCGGGAGCGTTCCGGTACCTCGGCTGCTTTCCGTCAGGCGGTAGCTCGCGAAATACAGCATTTTACCGCCGAGCTCACAGATTATCTGGAAGAAAAGCAACAGACCAGCCGAAGCTACGCCGAAACCCAGGCTCAGGCGATGGTAACCATCGTTTTCAGCGCCGGGGCCGAAGCACTGGATATGAACGAAAAAGAGCGTTCGGCCCTGGCCGAACGCATGACACTGCAGTTGCGTATCATTGCCAAGGGCGCAGATGCATATAATAAGGCAAAGAGGCTCTAGGCCCTACATTAGGAAGGATGACCATGTCAGGAAGTAAACAAATTCGTCGCAAACCTATCTTGCTAGCGCTGTTGGTTGGTGTATGTGGTAATGCCACTCTGGCCACTCTGAGCGTCAGCCAGCTGGCATTTTCCATTTTCCCCATCGTTGCATTGGCGTTGGCTGCGTACATGCTTTATCAGGAATATCTGAGCGTCCCCATGGAAGGTGATACC
Organism: Oceanisphaera sp.; assembly: GCA_041586855.1. Taxonomy (GTDB): domain Bacteria; phylum Pseudomonadota; class Gammaproteobacteria; order Enterobacterales; family Aeromonadaceae; genus Oceanimonas. The sequence continues at coordinate 22,902 of JBFGZI010000004.1, forward strand.
CCTCTCTGTACCCTGCTCGCTTTCCTGATCGGGGTTTTCGGCTATTCCGCGTTTCTGCGCACCGAATTCCCGGAAATGGGAACCAACTACCTGTCGGTGATGATCAGTCTGGTGCTGGTGATCTGGCTGGCGCTGAAGATGGGTGTGGCCGCACGGCCTACCGCCGAATAAGGCAAGCCGCGAATAAACCGGTAATAAAAACGAAAGTGCCCGCCTTATGGCGGGCATTTTTTTAATTGCCGGTGACCACGGGCAAGTCGGTACTGCCACCCCATTCGGTCCAGGAGCCGTCGTAAACAGCGACTTTCTTATGGCCGGTCAGGGTGGCGGCCAGAGCAAGAATGGCGGCGGTGACGCCCGAGCCGCAGCTGCAGATCAGACGTTGTTCGGGGACCAGCAGCGGTGCCAGCTTCTCTGCCAGTTGCTCACGGGGCAGGAAGTGGCCCTGTTCCAGCAGTTCGGCAAAGGGCAGGCAATGGGCACCTGGCATATGGCCGGGACGAACGCCGGGGCGAGGGTCGGCAGCCTGGCCGCTGAACCGTTCCTGGCTGCGGGCATCCAGCACTCGGGTATCAGGCTGTGACAGGGCGTTTTGCACCTGGGCCGCGTCGGCTATCCAGTCGGCTTGCCGGCGGGCGACAAAATGACCGGACGCGACGTCGTTCGGCTCCCCGCTTTCCAGCGGATAACCTTGCTTTAGCCAGTCCGGCAGACCGCCATCCAGCACGGAGACCCTATCGTGTCCCATGGCCCTGAACATCCACCAGGCCCGCGGCGCGGCAAAGATGCCGCTGCTGTCGTAAATCACGATGTGATGATGGTTGCCGAGGCCCAGCTCCGACATCTGCCGTGAAAACTGGGTTTCCGACGGCAGCATATGGGGCAGTGAGCTGTCGTTATCCTTGATTTTATTGTCGAAGTCGAAGAAGCGCGCCCCGGGAATACGCTGCTGGCGCCACTCCTGTTCGCCCGAGCGCTTGGCGGCCGGCATGTGCCAGCTGGCGTCCAGCACCACCAGATCCGGGCGTTGCAGATTCGTAGCCAGCCAGTGTGAGTCCACCAGTGCCGATGGCAACTGTAACGTTTTCATCAATAGTTGCGCGGGAAACCCCGTCCTTTTAGGGCGGGGAGGGATAGCGCGGCGGCGTCAGCCGCCCCTGTTCCCGCTCCTCCTTTAAGCTGGCTATCTATACAGTGGTTTACTACACTAAGCGCATGACGAAAC
>JBFGZI010000005.1:0-22287 GCA_041586855.1 Oceanisphaera sp.
GTCGGCGCCAGCGCCAGGTCACCCTCGCTGAAGTGCACGGCCTGGTCCGGAGCGGGTTGATGCACAGGGTCCTGCTGAAAGGCCACGTCCGTGGTCATGTCAACAGCGGTGGCCACGGCGGCACCATCAAGCAAGATGCGTGATTCAAGGGCGGTAATCAGCGGCTTGCGACGAAATCCGGGGGAGGTCTTGGCGTTATCTTGCTTGTTCATGGCATCGGTCTCTGGTCGGCAGCGGGCACCCTGGGGCATCCGGTACAAAATATAATGGTGTTACTCTGCGCTGGGCGCAGTGAAATAGGCGGTGGCACTCATTCCCGGCATCAGCTCTGTCGAGGGCGCCAGTTCGGCACGCAGCAGCAGGGTCTGACTGACCGGATCAATAGCCGGGCTGATGGCGGCTATGGTCGCCTCGACTCTGGCGCCGGTTTCATCTATCTGCAGCATCAGCGGCATTGATGGCCGCAGCCAGCTCAGCCAGGTGGCGGGTACTACCACCTCGGCCTCCAGCCGCTGGTCGGCGACGATTTCGATCAGCTCCTGCTGCTGGCGAATGTTTTCATGCCGATTGGCCAGCACCGTCACCACCTTGCCGTCGTAGGGGGCCTTGATCTGGCAGCGCTGGGTGTTGATCCTGGCAATATTCAGCTCGGCCTGGGTCTGGGCGTATTCGGACTGGGCCAGGGCAACGTCCAGGCTGCCGATGGAGCGCAGTTCGTTCAGTTGCCGGGCATTATCCAGCTTGATACTGGCGGCCTTGTTTTCTGCCGCCACCTTACTGGCCTGCGCTTCATACAAGGCACAATCCAGCCCGACCAGCAGCTCGCCCCGTTTAAAGCTTTCTCCCGGCCGCTTCGGCAAGCTGGTGATCCGGGCCGCCAGCTCGCCGGACAACACAGCCCTGTCCCAGGCATTGATCACGGCGCGGGCCTTGTACTCTTCGGCCTGAGCCGGTAATACCGGCAATAGCAGGGCTGCCAGCAGCAGCCCCTTGTTCCAGAAAGGTGTTATCAACTCATGTCACCCGTGCTTGCCGATGCCGTGCTGCTGGCCTGTGCCTGCTCCTTGTCGACATTATCTGCCGCAGAGGGGGCAACCGCCGCCGGCTCAACCAGGTCACCGCGCTGCCATCGGTCAAAACGGGCGGAAATGGTATCGGCCAGCTCATCCACGCTGCTGGCGGCATAATCTTCCGGCAGCAGATCCATGCCCATGGTCACAAAGATCCGGCCATAGCTGTTTTGCAGATCCGCATAGGCCACATCACGGCGCAGCTCGGCCAGCAGGGTATTGAGCGATTCACGGATCAAGTCCAGCTCGGAAGTGCGCTTCATGCGCGCGGCATTGACGGTTTGCTCATTGATGCGGCTGGCCACGTTGAGATAGCGGTCGGCCAGATCAAACGACTTGCGTGACTCGTTATAGCGGATCCTGGCCAGGTGAACCTGAGTCAGTACCGCCATGGATGAGGCCAGTCGCTGTTCTTCTGCGAGCGCTTCACGGGTCTTGGCCAGGCGGCGCTCGGCCCCCACCTTGAACACGTCGAACAGGTTCCAGCTGATCTGGGCGCCCAGGCTGGTCCAGTCCTGATTGAGCAGATAATCACTGTTGTCGTAATAGGCGCCCGCGTTAAGGCTGATACCCGGCAGCATCTTGAGGATGGCGGCGCGGGTATCGGCGGCGGAAATGCGCTTCTGGTAATAGGTTTCCACCAGCTCGGGGCGCTGGTTCAGCGCCAGCTCTTCCATGGTCGCCAGCTCCACCGTCAGCTCGGGTACACGGAAGTCGGGTGAGCCGACATCGGCCAGCTCGAATACAGTGCCGGGTTTCAGCCCCATCAGCCCGGCCAGCTCCGTTTTGGCATTGGACAAGTCCTGCTTTACCGACTGCAGAGAACGCAGCACATCAAGCAGTTCGCGCTGATAATAGAGCGCCTCCATCGGGGAGCGCAGTTGCAGCAACTCGACCTGGCGCGAATCGTCGAGGGCGGCGGAGGCCTGTTCAATCAGGGGACCGATTTTCTGCAGTAGTCTCTCGGCCGACACCGCACGCCAGTAGGCGCCGCGCACATCCTGGGTAATGTTGTGGGTGACCTTGCGCTCCCGCTCCTTGGCAATCAGGTAACGGTCCGCATGCTGCTTGGCACGTACATAGGACAGGCCAAAATCGAGGACATTCCAGCTCAGAGCCAAATCGTAGGTGGAACGCTGTTTATCCTGAGAGATGGAATAGGAAGGATTAGCGCCCAATGGTCCGGGCTGACCGTCCTGAAATGCCACGCTGGCCGACGCAGCATAATTACTGCGCTCGGAATAACCGGCGGAGGCGGCGAGACTGGGCAGCATCTCATGCTGCACTAAATCAATCTGGCCCTGCTCCATCGCCGATTCCAGCGCCTTCAGCTTTTTGTCCCGATTGTTGCGCACCGCGCGAGCGATGGCATCTTCCAGTCCGATACTATCCAGGACCTGCTCTTGCTCCTGTGCGAGCAGCGTCATGTCTGCCTGCACCGTTGCGCTGACATTATCAGGGGAAAGGGCTTGCGGAGAAACGGTACAGCCACTGATGGCCAGCACCAGCGAGGAAGCAAGCAGAGTCTTCTTGAACATGTATCAATCTCTTAATTTTCTGATGAAGTAAGTATCCACCTGGATACAGTTACCGCTAAAAGGTGACGGAGTCGGAGAGCGTAACTCCTCCCGGTTTATTAAATAAAATCGGAAAGGTGAGGCAGGGAAGGTCTGCGATATATCGGCTGGGCACCGGTGCCCAATCCAGGAAAGGAATCGCCTGAAATGATCGTCATCACTGCGTTATCTTCCATGAATAACCACAATCAAAATGCGCGCAAAAAAACTTCACGGATTCTAGCGGCGTTAGACTTAAGTATCAAATGAAAACATCCAGAAGTTAAAGCATCATCTGGAACTTGGCCACTAAAAGTGGCCAAAATGCTCCATATGAGGCCAACCTGGTGCTACATTCAAGGCATCAAGGGCCGGCGGATAAAGGTCTCGTGGTTGCATTCCAGGCAGGTAGTCAGTACCTCGGGGTGGGTCACTTCGTGGGAATGGGCGCACAGGGTGCAATCGTAAAGGCCCGGGCCTACCACTTCTCCGGCCCGGTATTCGCCGTGATGCTCCAGCTCGCTGGCCAGCTCCTGCCATTCAAGCTGGCTCTTGTCGGTAATGTCGGCCAGCCAGCCCCACACGGTTTCCTTGATCCGGCGGTAAAAGAGGCTGTCGCGAAATTCGTCGCCGCTGTCTTCCATTTCCGCCAGATCCCGCTTCACGTACTGGGCGATCAGCGCCAGCTCGTCTTTGGTCAGATCGCTGACCGCTTCCATGTAGGCCTGGGTGGTTTCCACCATTTCCCTGATGCTGGTGTCTTCGGTCTGCTGCCAGCGGCGATGTAATTCCTCGACGAAGGCGTCGTAGCCTTTTTTGTGTTTTTGTTCGTTATTGTCCATGTTACCCCCTTGGATACCGAGCCCTGGCGGTGCGGCTATTGTTGCCCTCCCCCCCCTGGGGTATTCTATGGCGATTTATCGCCGTGGTTTATCACCCATTTCACAGATCCGGATGTCACTAATGCAAGAGCAATACATTCCCCAGAACATCGAGCCCGAAGTGCAACGCTTGTGGGCCGAGCAGCAGACCTTCAAGGCCACCGAACAGCCGGGCAAGGACAAGTTCTATTGCCTATCCATGTTTCCCTATCCTTCCGGCCGACTGCACATGGGGCATGTACGTAACTACACCATAGGTGACGTTATCTCCCGCTACCAACGGCTGCAAGGTAAAAACGTGCTGCAGCCCATCGGCTGGGACGCCTTCGGCCTGCCCGCCGAGAACGCCGCCATCAACAACAAGACGGCACCGGCGCCCTGGACCTATGAAAACATCGATTACATGAAGAACCAGCTCAAGCGACTGGGCTTCGGTTACGACTGGGATCGGGAGCTGGCCACCTGTACGCCCGAATATTATCGCTGGGAGCAATGGTTCTTCACCAAGCTGTATGAAAAAGGCCTGGTCTACAAGAAAACCTCTTCCGTCAACTGGTGCCCCAACGATGAAACCGTGCTCGCCAACGAGCAGGTCAACGACGGCTGCTGCTGGCGGTGCGACACCCCGGTGGAGCAGAAGGAAATCCCCCAGTGGTTCATCAAGATCACCGAATATGCGGACGAGCTGCTCAAGGACATCGACAACCTGAATGAGTGGCCCGAGCAGGTCAAGACCATGCAGCGCAACTGGATCGGTCGCAGCGAAGGCGTCACCCTGAGCTTTGCACTCGCCGACCAGCAGCAGTCCTTCGAAGTCTATACCACCCGCCCCGACACCCTGTTTGGCGTGACCTATGTCGGCATCGCCGCCGGTCACCCGCTGGCAACCCAGGCCGCCGAGAATAACCCGGCACTGGCCGCCTTTATCGACGAGTGCAAGCATCACAAGGTGGCCGAAGCCGAAATGGCCACCATGGAGAAGAAAGGCATGGCCACCGGTCTCTATGCGGTACACCCGCTGACCGGCAAGCAGGTACCTATCTGGGTCGCCAACTTCGTACTGATGGATTACGGCTCCGGCGCCGTGATGGCGGTGCCCGCCCACGATCAGCGCGACTATGAATTCGCCACCCAGTACGGCCTGGACATCATGCCGGTGATCAAGCCCGCCGACGGCGGCGAGCCGGACGTCAGTGAAGCCGCCTATATCGAAAAAGGCGTGCTGTTCAACTCCGGCGACTTCGACGGCCTCGACTTCGACCAGGCCTTCAATGGCATCGCCGATGCGCTGATTGCCAAGAACCTGGGGCGCCGTACCGTCAACTTCCGCCTGCGGGACTGGGGTGTGAGCCGTCAGCGTTACTGGGGCGCTCCCATCCCCATGCTGAACCTGGAAGACGGCTCCGTGGTCGGCGTGCCGGAAGCAGACTTGCCCGTAGTACTGCCGGAAGACGTGGTGATGGACGGCATTCAGAGCCCGATCAAGGCGGATCCCGAATGGGCCAGGGCCAGCTACAAGGGCCAGCCGGCACGACGCGAGACCGACACCTTCGACACCTTCATGGAGTCGTCCTGGTATTACGCCCGTTACTGCAGCCCGGATTACGATCAGGGCATGCTGGACGTGGAAAAAGCCAACTACTGGCTGCCGGTGGATCAGTATATCGGCGGCATCGAACACGCCTGTATGCACCTGCTGTACGCCCGTTTCTTCCACAAGCTGCTGCGCGACACCGGCCTGGTGGAGTCTGACGAGCCGTTCAAGCGTCTGCTGTGTCAGGGCATGGTGCTGGCCGATGCCTTCTACCATACCGACGAAAAAGGCGCCCGCACCTGGGTCAGCCCGCTGGATGTCACCATGGAGCGGGACGAAAAAGGCCGGGTCAAGCGCGCCCTGGACAAGGACGGTCGCGAGCTGGTACACACCGGCATGACCAAGATGTCCAAGTCCAAGAACAACGGCATAGATCCTCAGGTGATGGTCGACAAGTACGGCGCCGACACAGTGCGTCTGTTCATGATGTTCGCCTCCCCGGCCGACATGACTCTGGAATGGTCCGACTCCGGCGTCGAGGGTGCCCTGCGCTTCCTCAAGCGTCTGTGGAAGCTGGTGTTCGAGCATCAGTCCCACGGCCCGGTCCCGGCACTGGATGTAGCCAGCCTGAGCAACGAGCAGAAAGCCCTGCGCCGTGAAGTACACAAGACCATCAACAAGGTCAGTGACGACGTGGGTCGCCGCCAGACCTTCAACACCGCCATCGCCGCCATCATGGAGCTGATGAACAAGCTGACCAAGGTCGACATGAGTGATGCCCAGAACCGCGCCCTGCTGCAGGAAGCGCTGGAAGCGGTGACCATCATGCTGCACCCCATAGTGCCGCACACCTGTTTCGAACTGTGGCAGGCCCTGGGCCAGACCGATATTGATCACGCCCGGTGGCCGGTAGCCGATGCCGAGGCCCTGGTCGAAGACGAGAAGCTGGTGGTGGTGCAGGTCAATGGCAAGGTGCGTGGCAAGATCACGGTCGCCGCCGATGCCACACGGGAAGCGGTTGAAGCCGCCGGCCAGGCCGACGACAACGTGGCCCGCCATCTGGACGGCAAGACGGTACGCAAGGTGATCTACGTACCCGGCAAGTTGCTGAACATAGTCGCTAACTAAGAAACGTGAGGGGTGAGGAGTCAGGCGTGAGAGGGTTACACCTCACGCTTCGCCCCTCACCATCTGTCGTAGGGTCGATTTCAATCGACCAATGACCCTGACTCACGGTCTGACTCGGTCGAATAAATTCGACCCTACCAAGAAACGCGAAGAGTAAGGGATAAGGAGTGATGAGTCCCCCTCACCCCTCACGCTTTACCTCTCTCGGTTTATTTTAAGGAGTTTTCATGCTCACTCGAATCAAGGCAGGAGTACTGCTACTGCTCACACTGCTGCTGGCCGGTTGTGGCTTTCAGCTCAGGAGCGGCGACAACCTGGCCCCCGAGCTGCAGCGGCTGGCTCTGGTCGGCGACGACAAGACCCAGTTTTACCGTCTGGTCGCGGCCCGACTGCAGCGCGCCGGTGTGCAACTGGTCGAGCCCGACGCGCTCACCCCTGTGCTGACCATCTCGGCGCTGGGCCAGGGCAACAGCGTCGCCTCGGTCAACGCCCGGGCCGAAGCTCTCGAATATGCCACCCGCTTCGGCACCCGCTTTACTCTGGACATGCCCGAGCAGCCGCGTCAGGTGTTCAACGTCACCTTCAACCGCAGCTTCCTCGATAAATCCGAGCAGGCTCTGGCCTCGAGTCGCGAACAGCAGCAACTGCGCGAGCAGATGGAATTCGAAGCTGCCTCACAAATAGTGCGCCAGCTCAATCGCCTGTCGTTCTGATGCGCCTCTACCCGGAACAGCTGCCGCAGCATCTGCAGGCCGGGCTGGCACCCTGCTATTTCATTTATGGTGACGAGCCGCTGCTGAAACAGGAAGCGCTGGACACCCTGCGCCAGGCGGCCCGCACCCAGGGCTTCGACGAGCGTCACCGCTTCGATGCCGACGAAGGCCTGAACTGGGACGACATCTTCTCGGCCAGCCAGTCCATGAGCCTGTTCAGCCAGCGGCAGATCATAGAGCTGCACCTGCCGGAAAAACTCGACAAAACCAGCTCGGACCGGTTACGCGAATTGCTGGGCCAGTGCCACGGCGACCTGCTGCTGTTGATCACCGGCCCCCGGCTGAATCAGCAACAGCAGAAGAGCGCCTGGTTCAAGGCGCTGGCGGCAGCGGGACCCCAGGTGCCGGTCGTCACCCCGGATGCCCGGCATTTTCCCCGCTGGCTGACGCAAAGGCTGCACCGACATGGGCTGAGTGCCGAACCCGAGGCCCTGCACTGGCTGGCCTATGCCTTCGAGGGCAACCTGCTGGCGGTGGCCGGCGAAATCGAAAAGCTGGCCCTGCAGCAGCTGCCGCAACCACTGACACTGGCATTGTTGCAGCAACAGGTGCAGCCCCATCATCAGTTCAATCCCTTCCAGCTGTTCGATCCCCTGTTGCAGGGCAAGGTCAAGCGGGCCTGCCGCATCCTGCTGCAGCTGCGTCAGGAAGGCGTGGAAGCCGGTATGCTGTGCCACCTGCTGGCCCGGGAGCTGAGTACCCTGCAACAACTACAGCAGGGGCTACAGGACGGTCAGTCGTTTCATCAGCTGGCCGGCGCCCTGCATGTCTGGTCCAGCCGCCAGCCGCTGATGCAGGCAGCCCTTGGCCGGCTGCCGATGCCCAAACTGCAGCAGCTGCAGTCCATGCTCGCCGCCGCCGACCGGGCCGTCGCCGCCTTCGATGACGACGAAGCCTGGCGCTGGCTCTACAGCCTCTGCGTCGGCTTTCTCGATGCACAACCACTGACCATAAGTCCAATATTGTAAGGAGTGAGGTGTGAAGAGTGAGGTGCAAGGCGTGAGGAGACAGCTCAAAACACTCAGGGGCCAAATTGCCGATGGCTTTCGCTGTCTGCAAAAGACAATTGTTTGTCTTTTTCCCCTTACTCTTCACGCCTCACCCTTCACCGCTTTCACGCCTCACCCCTCACGGAGCCACTGATGAAAAAAGCCATCGGCCTGCTGGGCGGTACCTTCGACCCCATTCATATCGGCCATCTGCGCCCCGCCATTCATATACTGGAGCGGCTGGAGCTGGCCGAGGTGCGGCTACTGCCCAACTATATTCCGCCCCACAGGGCCACCCCCGACAGCGCACCGGAACACCGTCTGGCCATGGTGCAACTGGCGGCGGCACAGACCCCGGGGCTGACCGTGGATGACCGGGAGCTCAGACGCGATCGCCCCTCCTATACCGTCGAAACACTGATCGAACTGCGCCAGGAACACCCCCATACCCCCCTGTGTTTTCTGATGGGCATGGACTCCCTGTGCAGCCTCGACCGCTGGCATCGCTGGCAGGAACTACTCGACTATGCCCACCTGGTGGTCAGTCACAGACCCGGCTGGATGCCCGACTTCAACCCGGCCATCGAAGCCCTGTACCAGGCCCACGGCACCCGGGACAGCGAGCAATTGCATCGCCGCCCGGCCGGCTGTATTTACCTGATCGATAACCCGCCACTCGATATTTCCTCCACCCGGATCCGTGAATACATCCGGGCCGGGAACAATCCACAATATTTGTTGCCTGACCCGGTCGCGGACTATATTCGAGATAAGGGACTCTACTTGGGGCCCGTGTTATAATCCGCCGTCATGTTGAATTGAGGAGAATCCCCCCTTGCAAGGTCAAGAACTGCATACCTTCATCGTCGACAAGCTCGACGATCTCAAAGCCCGCGATATCCAGGTTCTGGATGTCACCGGCAAGTCCACCATCACCGACTGCATGATCATCTGCTCCGGTAACTCCAGCCGTCATGTCAACTCCATCGCCGAGCACCTGGCCACCGAAGCCAAACACGCCGGCCTGCACCTGATGTGTGTAGACGGCCTGGACGCCGGCGAATGGGTACTGGTCGACTTGGGCGACGCCATAGTGCATGTGATGCAGGAAGAAACCCGCGACTTTTACCAGCTCGAAAAACTCTGGGGTGGCAATAGCGTCGGAGCCGTGGCCTGATGAAATTGCAACTGGTGGCGGTCGGTACCAAGATGCCGGCCTGGATAACCGCCGGTTTTCAGGAATATCAGCGGCGTTTCCCTCGGGATCTGCCGCTCGAGCTGGTCGAGATCCCTGCCGGAAAGCGCGGCAAGAATGCCGATATCGAGCGTATCCTGCACAAGGAAGGTGAGCTGATGCTGGCCGCCGTTTCCAAATCGGCGCGCATCGTCACCCTCGATATTCCGGGTCGTCCCTGGACCACAGAGCAAGTGGCCGGCGAGCTGACCCGCTGGCAGCTCGATGGCAGGGATGTCGCCATCCTGATCGGCGGCCCCGAAGGGCTGTCGCCTGCCTGCAAGGCCGCCGCCGAACAATCCTGGTCTTTATCACCGCTGACACTGCCTCATCCGCTGGTGCGAGTGGTGGCGGCAGAAAGCCTGTATCGCGCCTGGAGCATCAATAACAACCACCCCTATCACCGAGAGTAATAATGGCAAAAGGCCGGGTAAAGATGCGCGATCATGGCGCCGAATCATCCCTGTACTGGCGCCGGGCGGTGATTGCCTTTATGGGCATAATGCTGCTGATGGGGATATTGCTTGCCAATCTTTACCATCTGCAGATCAACGAACACCAGAGTTATCAGACCCGCTCCAACGATAACCGCATCAAGATTGTGCCCATAGCGCCGACCCGGGGCCTGATCTTCGATCGCAACGGCGTACTGCTGGCGGAAAACCGCCCCATCTACAGCCTGGAAATCACCCCCGAACAATCCGATGACCTGGACGCTACCGTCGACGAACTGATAGATCTGCTCGGCCTCGATCCCGACGTCAAAACCCGCTTTCTGGCCGACGTTCGTCGCCAGCGCCGTTTCAATCCTGTGGTGCTGGTCAATCGCCTGAGCGAAGAGCAGGTCGCCCTGTTCAGCATCAATCAGCATAAATATCCGGGTGCCACCATAGAGGCCTATCTCAAGCGCTTTTATCCCTACCGGGATACCTTCACCCATGTGATAGGTTACGTGGCCCGCATCAACGACAAAGACGTGACGCGCCTGCGGGAAGACAACAAGCTGGCCAACTACGCCGCCACCCGGGATATCGGCAAGCTGGGCGTAGAGCGTTACTACGAGGACCTGCTCCACGGTCAGGCCGGTTATCAGGAGGTCGAGGTCAACAACCGCGGCCGGGTGATCCGAACCCTCAAGTATCAGCCGCCGATACCGGGCAGCGATATCTATCTCAACGTGGATGTGGCACTGCAGGTAAAAGCGCAGAAACTGATGGCCGAGCGCCGGGGCGCCGCCGTCATCATGAGTCCGAAAAACGGCAAGATACTGGCGCTGATCTCCAGCCCCAGCTATGACCCCAATCTGTTCGTACACGGTATCAGCGGCCCCGAATACCGGGGATTGCTGAACAATCCGGACCGCCCGCTGATCAACAGAGCCAGCCAGGGCATTTACGCCCCCGCCTCCACCGTCAAGCCGATGCTGGCGGTCATGGGGCTGAACGAAGGCGCCATCACCCCCAGCACCCGCTTCTTCGGTGGGCCCTATTTCCAGATCCCCAATACCAAGCGCAAATTCCGCGACTGGCGCCGCTGGGGCCACGGCTGGATGGATGTGTATCGCGCCATCGAAATCTCGGCCGATACCTTTTTCTATGATCTGGCCTATCGGGTCGGCATAGACAACGTCAATGACTATATGAGCCGCTTCGGCTTCGGCCAGTATTCCGGGATCGATCTGCACGAAGAAACCAGCGGCACCATGCCGTCCCGCGACTGGAAGCAGGCCCGACACAAGCAACCCTGGTATCAGGGCGACACCATATCGGTGGGCATAGGCCAGGGCTACTGGACCGCCACTCCGCTGCAACTGGCCCGGGCCATCGCCATCATGGTGGATCACGGAGAAACCGTTCACCCCCGACTGCTGCACGGCATCAAGGGGCCCGAGGGCATGATCTCGATGCCGGTCAGTAAAGGTGAGCCCATTCAGCTGAAGCAGGACAGCTTCTGGGACGTGGGCCTCTCCGGCATGTACCGGGTGATCAACGGCAGAGAGGGCACAGCCCGGCGGGCCTTTGCCGATACGCCCTACAAGGCGGGCGGCAAGTCCGGCACCGCTCAGGTATTCGGACTGGCCGAAAATCAGCAGTACGACCACGCCAGTACCAAGGAGCATCTGCGCGACAACGCCCTGTTTGTGGCCTTCGCCCCCTTTGAAAAACCGGAAGTCGTGGTGTCGGTGGTACTGGAAAACGCCGGTGGCGGCAGCTCACACGCCGCCCCCGTGGCCCGGGCCCTGCTCGATCTCTACATGATCCCCGAGCTACTCCAGGACACAGAAGGCGAGGAACAGAACAATGAATAAACATCGGCGGCGTCGTACCTGGTGGGAAATTCTGCATCTGGACTGGCCCCTGCTGCTGGCACTATTACTTCTGCTCGGTGCCAGCCTGGCCATTCTCTATTCGGCCTCCGGTGAAAGCATGGACTCCTTCACTCGCCAGGGCCTGCGCATCGGCCTGTCTCTGGTGGTGATGATGGCACTGGCGCAACTTCCTCCCGGCTTCTATGCCCGCTGGGCGCCGCCGGTGTTCATGCTGGGAGTGATACTGCTGGTGCTGGTGCTGCTGGTCGGCGATATCGGCAAGGGTGCGCAACGCTGGCTGGAACTGGGTTCTTTTCGCTTTCAACCCTCGGAGATCATGAAGCTGGTGATGCCGATGACGATCGCCGCCTATATCAGCCGCTACCCCCTGCCACCCAGCCTGCTGCATGTGTTTCTGGCACTGGGGCTGGTGCTGTTCCCCACCCTGCTGATTGCCAAACAACCGGATCTGGGCACCTCCCTGCTGGTGGCTGCCTCCGGCTTTTTCGTCATTTTTCTCGCCGGCATGTCCTGGCGACTGATCCTGGCCGCCGTGGCCGCCATCGCCGCCTTTCTGCCGGCCCTGTGGTTCTTTCTGATGCACGACTATCAGAAACGACGAGTTCTGACTCTGCTGAATCCGGAAAGTGATCCCCTGGGCGCCGGTTATCATATTATCCAGTCCAAAATCGCCATCGGCTCGGGCGGGCTCTGGGGCAAGGGCTGGCTGCAAGGCACCCAGTCACAGCTGGAATTTTTACCCGAGCGCCATACGGACTTTATTTTTGCGGTACTGAGCGAAGAGTTCGGTCTGGTTGGCGTCTGTCTGCTGATGCTGCTCTATCTGTTCATCATCTGGCGCGGTCTTTATATCTCGATGCAGGCCCATGGTGCTTTTCCACGTCTGCTCGGCGGTGCCCTGACCCTGACCTTTTTCGTGTATGTGTTCGTCAACATCGGTATGGTCAGCGGCCTGCTGCCGGTGGTGGGAGTGCCATTACCCTTGATCAGTTACGGCGGTACCTCCATGGTGACACTGATGGCCGGATTTGGCATCCTGATGTCCGTGCATACTCATAAGCGCCTGTTGGCCAAATAAAAGGATTATCGAATGCGTCTTGCCCTTATTTCTGCCGCCTTGCTGTTGACCACCTCGGTAACGGCCGCACAGATAAATCCGGAACAACAGCGCTGGCTTGACGAGCTGGCCGGCAAGTTCGAGCTGCCCGTCGCCGAGCTGACTGACGCCATGGCTCAGGCCACCTATCAGCAAGCGATCATCGATGCCATGACCCGACCGGCAGAGGCCAAGCCCTGGCACCAGTACAGGCCCATTTTTCTGACCGAAAAGCGACTGCAGCAGGGTGTCGAATTCTGGCAACAACACGCCGAGCTGCTGGCCCGGGCCGAGCAGGAACTGCAGGTGCCGGCACAAATCATCACCGCCATCATAGGGGTGGAAACCTTCTATGGCAGCCATATGGGCAGCCACAAGGTACTGGATGCGCTCTATACCCTGGGCTTCAACTATCCGCCCCGGGGCGAGTTTTTCCGCTCCGAGTTTGCCAACTACCTGCAGCTGGCCAAAGAGCAGGGCTGGGCACTGGACGGGCAGAAAGGCTCCTACGCCGGCGCCATGGGCATGGGTCAGTTTATTTCCTCCAGCTACCGCCATTATGCGGTCGACTTCGACGGTGACGGCGAGCGCAATCTGTTTCAGCCGGTGGATGCCATCGGCAGCGTCGCCAACTACTTTCATGAACACAAATGGCAACCGGGTGACGATGTCGCCTATACGGCCCGGGTGACCGACACCGAGGCCGCCGACGCCTTGCTGAGCCCGGCGCTGGAACTGAGTCACAGCTGGGCCGAGCTGGTGGCTGCCGGCGTGGTGGTGGAGCAGGAGCTGGATGCAGACACCCCGGTCAAACTGATCCGCCTGGACGGCGTCGATGGCCCGGAATATTGGGTAGTACGGCATAACTTTTACGTGATTACCCGCTATAATCGCAGCCCCTTGTACGCCATGGCAGTCTATCAACTCAGTGAGCAGCTTAAGCAGGCCTATGAACAGTCTCTCTAAATCCCTCTTGCCGTTGGCGGCACTGGGCCTGGTTGCCTGCAGCAGCCAGCCGGAACAAGCGGTAGCACCGGGCAAGCAGGATGCCGCCTACGATCGGGAAACCGCCGGCGGCCGCTATGCCCTGCGCCAGGACAAGCCGCCAGCCAACGCGCCCGACATGAGTCGGGTGAAAAGCGCGGTTCCCCGCTTTGAGCCCTACAGCCGGCGGGGTAACCGGGATTACAATGTCTGGGGCAGTGACTATCAGGTGTGGAATGACGTGAAGCAATACCAGGACGAAGGCCTGGCTTCCTGGTATGGCGCCAAGTTTCATGGCTATGAAACCTCGAACGGCGAAATCTACGACATGTACACCATGACCGCCGCCCACAAGCATCTGCCGCTGCCGTCCTTCGTCAAGGTAATCAATGTCCAGAACGGCAAGCAGGTGATCGTCCGGGTCAATGACCGGGGGCCCTTCCATGGCGACCGCATTATCGATCTTTCCTATGCCGCCGCCTGGAAGCTGGATATGCTCGACACCGGCACGGCACAGGTCAAGGTCGAGCTGATCAGGCTCGACCCCAACGGCAAGCCGATACAGATCGCCGCCGGTGATCAGCAGACACTGGTGACGGGTACGCCGCTGGCCTACCGGCCAACGACCAGTACCAACACAGCAGTGACCGCCCACAAGGCGCCGGCCACCGCGGGTCGCCATATTCAGCTGCTGGCCACCCGCTCCGGCGACAGGGCCAAAGAACTTGCCGCCCAATTGACCAAGGCGTATGGTTTCCCGGCCCGGGTGGAACAGAGCGCTGAATGGTATCGCCTGCAAATGGGCCCCATTCCAGCCAACAAAACAGAAAACACCCTGACCCGACTGATTGCCGAAGGGTATGCTCAGGCCTATTTTCTGAATTAATCGGCCTTATTTTCAACTTACACCGGCAACCACTGCCTATTTACACAGGAATACAGCAGACGTTATGCGTATGGTTAACACTCTCCCCTCCTTATTTCTCGCCGCTTTTGTGTCTTTTACCACTCAGGCACAGACTCAGGGTCCCATGATACCGGAGGCTCCAGCCATCGCCGCCAAATCCTATGTACTGATGGATTACGCCAGCGGCCAGGTACTGGTGTCGCACCAGGCCGACGAAAAACTGCCGCCGGCCAGCCTGACCAAGATGATGACCTCCTACATACTGGGTCAGGCGCTGCAGGAAGGTAAGGTCAAACGAGATGACATGGTCACCATCAGCGAAGCGGCCTGGGCCCAGAACTTCCCCGGCTCCTCGGTAATGTTTCTGGAAGTGGGCAAGCAGGTCAGCATCGATCAGCTGAACCGGGGCATCATCATCCAGTCCGGCAACGACGCCACCGTGGCCGTGGCCGAACATCTGGCCGGCAGTGTCAATTCCTTTGCCGATCTGATGAACGGCTGGGCGGCCCGATTGGGCATGACCAACAGTCATTTCGTTACGCCCCACGGCCTGCACAGCGATGATATGTATACCACCGCTTACGACATGGCGCTGCTGGGTCAGGCGCTGATCCGCGATGTGCCGGAAGAATATAAAATCTATGCCGAAAAATCCTTTACCTATAACGGCATTACCCAGCACAACCGCAACTCCCTGCTGTGGGATCAGTCGCTGAATGTCGACGGTATCAAGACCGGCCACGTAGAGGCCGTAGGCTACAATCTGGTGTCTTCCGCCACCAAGGAAGACATGCGCCTGATCGCCGTGGTAATGGGGGCGTCGAACGAACGGATGCGCGCCTCCGAAAGCAAGAAACTGCTGACCTATGGCTTTCGCTTCTATCAGACTCTGACCCCTTATCAGGCCGGCAGCAAGCTGATGGATCAGCGGATCTGGATGGGCGACAGAGACACCGTCGCCCTCGGCGTGGACAAGACGGTCGCGGTGACCATACCCCGCGGTCAGGCCCAGAGTCTGGAAGCCGACTTTACCCTCGACAAGGCGCTGAAGGCCCCGCTGGCGAAAGGCGAACAGGTCGGCACCCTGCATCTGAAGCTGAATGGCAAGGACGTGATGACAATGCCGCTGGTGGCACTGGAAGAAGTCGAGCAGGGTGGCATCTTCAGCCGCCTGATCGACTACATCAAGCTGCTGGTTCAGGACCTGTTCAACTGAGCATCATCAAGGTCGGGCAGGCCATAAGCCGAAAGCGATGCGCTTCCGGCTTTTCATCACCGCCCTTCCCCCGGCCAGATAAGTTGCCGGTTTCGAAACCGGCGATTTTATGATAAAAATGTGACACAGGTTGTGGAACGGTTTCCATCACCCCCGAATACCGCACGTTGTAAAGGTTGCCATGAATACCAAATTTGATGAGTTGCTCGATTTTCCCTGCCGTTTCCCGTTCAAGATCCTGGGCCTGGCCGATGATCGCCTGCCCGATATGGTGGTGGAAGTGCTGCAACAGCATGTCCCCGGTGATTACAGCCCCCAGGTTCGCCCCAGCAGCAAAGGCACTTACCATGCCGTGACCGTTCAAGTAACGGTGCACAGCAAGGAACAGGTAGAATTGCTGTACCAGCAACTGGGTGAACTGGAACTGGTCAAGTACGTACTCTAGGACATAGTGATGTTGCAGGATAAGCTTACCGTCAGGCACTGGGGACAGGCCTCCTACGAACACGTCTGGCATACCATGCAGATGTTTACCGACCAGCGGGACCAGGACACCCAGGATGAATTCTGGCTGGTCGAGCACCTGCCGGTGTTCACCCAGGGTCAGGCCGGCAAGGCCGAGCATATTCTCAACGTCGGCGATATTCCGCTGGTACAGACCGACAGAGGCGGTCAGGTCACCTATCATGGCCCCGGCCAGCTGGTGTTGTATCTGCTGGTCGATGTACGCCGCAAAAAACTCGGCGTTCGCCCTCTGGTCACCGGCATGGAAAGCGCCATCGTCAACCTGCTGGCCGATTATCAGATAGAGGCCTATGCCAAGCCCGATGCACCCGGCGTCTATGTGGGGGACAGCAAGATCGCCTCCCTGGGACTGCGGGTGCGCCGAGGCTGCTCTTTTCATGGACTGGCGCTTAACGTCAATATGGATCTGACCCCTTTTCTGCGGATCAACCCCTGTGGTTATGCCGGTATGGCCATGACCCAGTGTTGTGCCCTTGGCGGGCCCCAGACCCTTGATGAAGCTCAATCCCGACTGGTACCCTTGCTGGCAGAGCAGCTTGGTTATCAACATCTCTACTACACCACAGAGAAACTGAAATTATGAATAAACCTGTACGCGTAGAGCCCGGCGTAAAATTGCGTGATGCCGACAAGATGGCCCTGATCCCGGTCAAGTACATGCCGGAGGCAGACGAGGAAGTGTTGCGCAAGCCGGAGTGGATGAAGATCAAACTTCCTCCCAGTAATCAGCGCATACAGAATCTGAAGAACATAATGCGCGAGAACAAGCTGCACTCTGTTTGCGAAGAAGCGTCCTGCCCCAACCTGCCCGAGTGTTTCAACCACGGCACCGCCACCTTCATGATCCTCGGCGCCATCTGTACTCGCCGTTGCCCCTTCTGCGACGTGGCCCACGGCCGCCCGCTGGCGGTGGATCCGGAAGAGCCGGCCAAGCTGGCCAAGACCATCAAGGAACTGGGCCTCAAGTACGTGGTGATCACCTCGGTGGACCGGGACGATCTGCGCGACGGCGGTGCCCAGCACTTCGTCGACTGTATTCGCGCCATCCGTGAGCAGAGCCCGAACACCAAGATTGAAATTCTGACCCCGGACTTCCGTGGCCGCATGGATACGGCGCTGGAAATTTTCAAGGATACCCCGCCGGACGTGTTCAACCACAACCTGGAAACCGCACCGCGCCTGTATCGTATGGCTCGTCCCGGCGCCGATTACAAATGGTCGCTGGAGCTGCTTCGCCGCTTCAAGGAAATGCACCCCCAGGTGACCACCAAGTCCGGCCTGATGATGGGCCTGGGCGAGACCAACGAGGAAATCGCCGAGGTGCTCAAGGATCTGCGCGCCCACGACGTCTCCATGCTGACCCTGGGCCAGTACCTGCAGCCGAGCCGCCATCACCTGCCGGTGAAGCGCTACGTGCCGCCGGCCGAGTTCGACGAGCTGAAAGCCATTGCCGACAGCATCGGCTTCACCCACGCCGCCTGCGGCCCCTTCGTCCGCTCCTCCTACCACGCGGATATGCAGGCCCAGGGTGTGGAAGTTAAATAAGCTGAACAGCGTGAGGGGTAAAGTGTGAGGGGTGAGGTGAAAAAAACCTAACCTGAAGGTGTAGCGTTACACCTCACCCTTTTACGATTAAATAAGCCTTGCGCCAGTCATATGCAAAAAAGGAGCCTTTCGGCTCCTTTTTTCACGCTTCTATTTACCCCTCACCCCTCACAGTTTTCCGTTCACTCCTCACGCTTTTAACCCTGGCGGCGGGCGGTAACGGCGTCGGCCAGTTGCGCCAGCAGGGCTTCGGTATCGTCCCAGCCGATGCAGGCATCGGTGATGCTCTGACCGTAGGTCAGCTCGCCACCCTCTTCCAGATCCTGACGGCCTTCCACCAGGTGGCTTTCCACCATGACCCCCATGATGGCCTGCTCACCGGCAGCCATCTGGGCACAGACATCCTCGGCCACCACCATCTGGCGCTGGTACTGCTTGCTACTGTTGGCATGGCTGAAGTCGATCATCAGCTTCTGCGGCAAGTTGGCCTTTTCCAGTCCCGCGCAGACGGTAGCTACGTGATCGGCGCTGTAATTGGGCTCCTTGCCACCGCGCAGAATGATATGACAGTCCGGGTTACCGGCGGTGGCGACGATGGCGGAATGGCCCAGCTTGGTCACCGACAGAAAATGGTGCGAGGCGCTGGCCGCGCCGATGGCATCGGCCGCCACCTTGATGGTGCCGTCGGTGCCGTTCTTGAACCCGACCGGGCAGGACAGGCCGGAAGCCAGCTCGCGGTGCACCTGAGATTCGGTGGTACGGGCGCCGATGGCGCCCCAGCTCATCAGATCCGCCAGATACTGGGGCGTGATCATGTCGAGAAATTCGCTGGCGGTGGGCAGTCCCATATCGTTGAGATCCAGCAGCAGCTTGCGGCCGATGCGCAGGCCGTCGTTGATCTGGAAGCTGTTATCCAGATAAGGGTCGTTGATCAGCCCCTTCCAGCCGACCGTGGTGCGCGGCTTTTCAAAATAGACGCGCATCACTATTTCCAGCCGGTCCGCATACTGATCGCGCAGCACCTTGAGTCGCTTGCCATACTCGATGGCGGCGTCGGTATCGTGAATGGAGCAGGGGCCAATCACCACCAGCAGACGATCATCTTCGCCCACCAGCATGCGGTGAATGGCCTGCCGCGATTCGAACACGGTGGATGATGCTGTATCGGTGGCCGGATATTTTTCCAGCACCGCTATCGGTGGCAACAGTTCCTTGATTTGATTAATGCGAATATCGTCGGTTTGAAAATGCATGAGCAACCCTGCTTACTATTCCGAGCCCCAGGCTCGTTTTTATCGAAAAAGACTGTTTTCAATCTATCCCGAGCAGGGGCAGGCTGTAAACGCTCAATTGCCCAATGACGACAATTTATTAGTGATATAAGGAATAAAGAGCCGCTTCCCGTCTTTTATTTCCACCGGCTCAAGACAAAATCAGGCGCAGAAAATCAGCATATATTGTTGCGCTCGCCCCCCTGACTCCTCACGTTTCTCTCCCTCACTTTGTTGCGATTAACTGGACAAAACAGGGCTTGGGGTGTGAACATGCAACCAGATTCCCTGTATGAGATAAACCATGAGCTATACCCTGACCGACGCAGACAAGGCCGCCGCCCAGACCATGCGTGATGACGAGCGTTTCAATCATTTCATCAGCCGGGTGTGCGAGCACGACGAACTTTGGATCCTCACCGACGAGCACGGCTGCATGATGCTGACCTCGGACGATGAGGAAGACTGCATTCCGATGTGGCCTCATGCTGACTATGCCAGGGAATGGGCGGTGGATGACTGGAGCCAGTGCAAGCCAGAGGCCATCAGCCTCAAGGTATGGCAGAGCCGCTGGGTACCCGGTATGGAAGACGACGAGCTGATGGTCGCCGTGTTCCCTACCCCCGACGCCACCGGCGTGGTGGTCGAGCCCCGTGAAGTACAAGAGGCCATCGCTCGCAAGAAGAAACCGGGTCGACATAACTGATGCACATCTGGGTAGATGCGGATGCCTGCCCCAAGGTGATCCGCGATATTCTGTTTCGCGCCGCCGAGCGTACTCAGACGCCGCTGACCATGGTGGCCAACCATTCGCTGCCGTTGCCAGCCTCGAACCTGATCAAACAGCTGCAGGTGCCCAAGGGCTTCGATGTGGCCGATGATGAAATCGTGGCCCGTATCCAGCCCGGAGAAATTCTGATCACCGCCGATATTCCACTGGCGGCCGAGGCGCTGGCAAAAGATGCCCGGGTGCTGAGCCCACGTGGAGAAAGGTACGACAAGGGCACCATCAGGGCCAAGCTGACCATGCGCGACTTCATGGATACCCTGCGTTCCAGCGGCGTGCACACCGGCGGGCCGCCCACCCTGAGCCCCGCCGACCGCCAGACCTTCGCCAACCAGCTGGATCAGTTGTTACGTTAAAACGGTGAGGTGTGAAATGTGAGGGGTGAGGGGATGAGAAGTGTTTTGCTCTACCTCCTCACGCCTTCCCCTTCACTCCTTACAAGTCCTTTAAATCAGAGGTATACCATGTTCAAGCCCGTTCTTATTATGTTGAGTACCCTGCTGCTGAGCGCCTGCGCCGGGCTCAGTCAGTACAGCGTATCGGAAAGCGAGATTGAAAAATCGCTTTATACCCTGCTGGAACAGCAGGCACCGCGCTTCACCCAGGGCCTGGTGGAGACCCGGGTCGACAAGCTGGACTTGCAGATTGGTCCCGACAGTCGTGACGTGGTGCGCCTCAACCTGCAGGGCGAAACCGCCATCAATGCCCTGATCGCCCGTTTTCCGGCCCAGCTGGATCTGGCCATCGAGGGCCGTCCTGTCTACGATCGCCAGCAGAATGCGATTTTTCTGCGTGACCTCACGCTGCTGCAGAGCAAGGTCGACGCCTTCGGCTACAAGGGTGACATGACCGCCGCCTCTGCCGGCATGATGCAATTGCTGCGCTCTGTGCTGGAAAACCAGCCGGTCTACCGGCTCGACGACAGCCGCTACAGCTGGCTGAGCAAGGCCCCTGTGGCCATGGATATCGCCCCCGGTCGCCTGGTATTCAGCCCCCGCTTCAGCGACTAATACCAATCCCAGTAATGATCTGGTCATATTGAGGCCCCAGACCAGAGGCAACACAGCCGCCTCCCTCGACACGCCATAAACCCATCCGTGGGGGCTCGGACATGCCATCCATGGCATTTCACGGTCGTGGGAGCCGTTCTCGGTTGCCTCTTCTCGAACTCCGAGTTGCCTGCAGACGGCGCCAACAGGCAACGCCGGAGCATCAAGGAGGGCAAAGGGATCTGCTCCACCGACCATCACATGACAGGGACGTCATGTGCTGAGCGTCACAAGGAGGTGCTTGAGCGGGTCGGTGGAGCGGGCCCTTTGTCCGGGATTGGCATGATAGTTAAACAGATCGAGTGTTTAATGTAATTGGTATTACTTGGCGCCGTGCCGACGTTGCAGCGCCAGGCCCTGCAGGAAGTTGCGCAGGAACTGATCACCACAAGCTTGATAGTGCTTGTGTCCGGGCTTGCGGAACAGCGAGGTCAGCTCGGGCTTTCTCACTTCAAAACCGGCCAGTGACAGCAGGCCGAGAATGTCCTCTTCCTTCAACTCCAGTGCCACGCGCAGCTTTTTGAACACCTGGTTGTTGATGGGTTCGGCCTGTTCCGGACGCGGTGCCGGGCCACCTTGGCGCGGGCCGCGATTTTTCAGGATAAGTCCGTCCAGAAAGCCCAGTATCTGCTCATTGCTGCAGCTGTGGTAATTGGCGTCTTCTTCCTTGGCCAGCAGGGCCAGAAATTGCGCTTCGTCTATGGTCACGTCACCCAGACCGAACAGCGCTATGGCTTGTTGGTCGGGCAGATCGAGGGCATAACGGACGCGGCGCAGGATATCGTTATTGGTCATTGCCGTCTTGCTCCCCTGCTTTTACTTCCGCTTTTTTGACGCGAATTTTCTGGCCGTCCACTTCCATGCCGTTCAGGCTTTTGATGGCGGCCTTGGCCTGAGCCGGGTTGGGCATGAAGGCGAAGCCGAAACCCTTGGAATTTTTGGTGTTGGGGTCCATGACCAGGTGGAAGTAATGCACCAGGCCGTAAGGTGCCAGCAGGGCCAGTACCTTGTCTTCAGTGGTGAGGCGGGACAGGCCCCGGATCATGATTTTCATGGTGTCTCCAGTATGACGCCGGTGCGCAATACAAGGCGGTGGTAAGAATAAGTCTGGCGCCAATAGCGCCAAAGGGTCGCGAGTGTAACAGGTTGGCCGACCGGCGTCTGCCCGCATCTCGGCGACCTGTTTCGCGCTTTAATTATGGAATAAAAATGAGGAATGATGGCCGCCCCGGACGGGGCGGCCATTTTCAGGACTCAGTTTTCCAGGCTGCGGATGCGCAGGCTAAGTACCGAGAAGTCGAAGGGCTGGCGGTTGGGCACCAGCATCAGCAGGCCGGACACCAGCACCGGAACCAGACTGGCCAGCAGGAAGGACTCCAGCAGATAGGTGAGTGGCTCGCCCGGCGCCGGGAA
>JBFGZI010000006.1:0-22019 GCA_041586855.1 Oceanisphaera sp.
ACCATGCCCGGGGTATAGAGCACGGTGGCAACCGCTTCATACAGGGCGTAAAACTTTTCGTATTTACCACCCGGCTCGAAATGGTGTTCGAGCTTTTCCAGAGTGTGTTTCAAGCTCATTACTTAGCCCTCTAGCTCAATCGTGGTCAGACACTTGCGCAGAGCCTGGCCATAATCGTATTTGCCCGGACACACATAGGTACAGAGTGCCAGATCTTCTTCATCCAGCTCCATGCAGCCCATGGTCTGGGCGCTTTCGGTATCGTTGGACAACAGATCACGCAGCAACAGGGTCGGCAGAATATCCAGCGGCATAATGCGCTCATAGTTGCCGATGGGTACCATTGCACGGGCAGAGCCGTTGGTGGTGGTGGTCAGGTCGAACAGCTTACCTTTAGTCAAATGACTCAGATAGGCGCGGGTCACCGAGAATTTATTGGCACCCGGCGCAAGCCAGCCCAAAAACTCTTTTTCGCGACCTTCGGCCAGTACCGATATCTGCAGGTGATAACGACCCAAATAGGCATGAGGACCATTGGCAATGGTGCCATACAGCACAGAACCGGAAATAACGCGGTTCTCACCATCCTGCAGCTCACCGGCGGTCAGTTCGTTCACGGAAGCACCGATGCGGGTACGCAGCAGACGAGGCTTCTGTACCACGGGGCCACCCAGGGCGACAACGCGATCGGTAAACAGCTCACCGGTAGTGAACAGTTTGCCGAAGGCAATCACATCCTGATAGTTGATATACCAGACCACCTTACCGGGCACGATAGGATCGATAAAGTGAATGTGGGTGCCCGGCAGACCGGCAGGATGCACGCCACCGAACACCTGTTCCTTGATGTTGTCAGCCTGAGCCTGAGGCAGACTGCCTTCGCCCTTGCAGACGTGCACCTGACCTTCGGTCAACCGGCTCAGCACCTGCAGACCATCGGTAAAGGCTTGCGCATTTTCCTTGATGATCAACTCGGCGTTCGCGCTCAACGGATTGGAGTCCATGGCGGTGACGAAGATGGATTTTGGGGTAGAACCGATGGCTGGCACCTTGCTGAAGGGGCGGGTGCGCAGCGCCGTCCACAAGCCGGATTCAACCAGCTGTTCGCGAACGGTATCAGGTTCCAGTTTGGAAAGTTCAACAGAAGCGTATTTTGAGAAAGTAATCTGCTCTTCGCTGTCATCGACCGCAATCACAACTGATTGCAGTACGCGTTTGGCACCACGGTTGATTTCAACGACGGTACCGGCGGCAGGAGCTGTGAACTTAACGCCAGGATTCTTCTTGTCTTCGAAGATCACCTGACCTTTTTTGACACGATCCTCTACCTTGACATACATGGTAGGGCGCATGCCCACAAACTCCTCGCCCAGCGTAGCAACGCGCTTGATGGCAGGACCATCGTAGATTACTTGCTCTGGGGCCCCGGAAATCGGGAGGTCCAGTCCTTTTTTAATTGTAATCATACTCATTTGCACTACTTGTTAGGGGAAGACAGGTACTTGCCATGTCAGACATGACAACATGCTGATGAGTCGCTACCGGTCTGCCTCTATCGTGTCGAAACAGTATGACTACAGTCCGGTAACATCCAGCCCGATATAAAAGGCGCATAATTCTAGCACTTTTAAAGCGGCGGCTGCCATGGCAATTACCAATATTTACCGCCTATTTCGGCAAAGCCCGGTTGTGCAAAGTTTCACCTGGCAAAAATAAGGCCATGATATTTGAACACTTATTATGCTTTGGTCTTATGACGACCGGGAAGACTCACGGCTAGAGGTGCAACAAAACTCTCAATGCCGGATAACATTCGCTTTCAGCCCGACACGCCACTCTGGCCACGACAGGCGGGGCTATCGGTCACGCCTTCGCGCGCCTGCCATTCGGCAGGGGTCAGAGTGTGCAACGCCAGGGCGTGAACACCGCCGGCCAGTTCGTCGGCCAGCAGCGTATTCAGCGCTCTATGCCGGGCCAGCAGCCGCTGCCCCTCGAACTGCTCGCTGACCACCACCAGCTTGAAGTGAGTCTCCGATCCCGGCGCTACCCGGTGCATATAGCTTTCGTTGATCACCTCCAGATGCGTCGGTGCCAGCGCCGCCTGCACCTTGCTTTCGATAAGAGCTTGTATTGACATAAGGAACTCCTGAGTAAAACTGCTAAAATGGCTCTTTTTCTGTCAGGCCATCGCATCATGAATCATCACTTTCCCCTGCCCCAGGGTGGCGAGCTGCAGCTGCAGCGCTACCCTCGCTCTGCCCAGCACAGCCTGCAAGCCTGGGATGCGGCCGATGAATATATCATAACCGAGCTGATGACGCGGGAGTGGGACCAGAACGCTCCCCTGCTGATCCTCAACGACGGTTTCGGCGCCCTCACCCTGGCGCTGCATCACCACAGTCCCTGCAGCTTCACCGACTCGCGCATCGCCGAGCTGGCGCTGGCCGCCAACGCCCGGGACAACGGCCTGGAGCCGGGCTGGCAGCCACTGAACAGCCTGTCCGACGGGACACTTGTCGGCGAGCAGGCACCGGGGCTGGTACTGATGAAGCTGCCCAAGACCAACGCCATGCTGGAATATCAGTTGGCCGCCCTGAGCCAGGTAATGGGGCCGCAGACGCTCCTGATCGCCGGCGCCAAAGCCAGGGACATTCACAGCTCGACCCTGAAACTGTTCGAGCACTATATCGGCCCCAACCACACCAGCCTGGCCCGGAAAAAAGCCCGACTGATCTTCTGCCGGCCGGACCCGGACAAGCGCCCGACGCCGCTGCCCGCTCCCCTGTCATGGCCGCTGGAAGGCACCGATTTCATCATTCACAACCATGCCAACGTGTTTTCTCGCGCCAGCCTCGATATCGGCGCCCGCTTCATGCTGGAGCATCTGCCCGTCAATCATACCGGGCGAATCATCGATCTGGGCTGCGGCAACGGCGTACTGGGGCTGATGGCCCTGGCACGCAATCCCGAAGCCCGGGTCACCTTCGTGGACGAATCCTATATGGCCATGGCCAGCGCCCGCCTCAACGTGAGCAAAAACCTGCCCGAGGCCGAGCCCCGTGCCCGCTTTATGGTCAATAACTGCCTCGACGGCGTGGCCGCCGACAGCGCCGATCTGATACTGTGCAACCCACCGTTTCATCAGCAACAGGCCATTACCGACCATATCGCCTGGCAAATGTTTGTCGATGCCAAACGGGTACTTCGCCACGGCGGCGACTTGCTGCTGGTAGCCAACCGTCATCTTGATTACCATCAGAAGCTGAAACGTCTGTTCGGTAATCAACGGGTGGTGGCATCCAACCGCAAATTCGTTATTCTCAGAGCCACTAAAATCTCTTAAGGAATTCCTTCCATGAAATCCATCAAATGGTTAATGACCGGCATGCTGGCCCTGAGCCTGACGGCCTGTGCCAGTTACTATCCCATCGCCGTCGATGTCAGCCCCTCGGTACAGACCAGTGCCGGTGTCTACCGGGGCCAGCCGGTTTCACTCAGCAGTAAGGACGGCCGCAAGAACGACTATATCATTCAGATAGAGCAAAAAGACAAGGCGCCGGTGGTGGTGGGTGCCAGCAACAACCTCAAGGTGCAACTGGAGCAGGCGCTGGCCCAGGGCCTGAGCACCCAGGGTGCCTTTATCGAAAACGGCGCCCGCACTCAGGTAGAACTGGAACTGCAGGAAGTGCTCGCCCGGGTGATCCGCGGCCACATCAGCTACGACGTGGTGCAACAGTTGCGCATACAGCTGACTCTGAAGCGCGATGGTCGCACCATCACCAAACAGTATCGCCGCAGCGCCCAGGCCGAGTTTCCCGGTCGTCTGCACCCGGAGCTGGACAAGGTAAAAGAAGCCCTGAACCAACAGCTGTCGCTGCTGATGCAGGACATGCTGGCCGACCGCGACGTACAGAACTTCATCAGCGGTAGCTGATACCACTGTGAGCAATGGAGTCATCAGGGACTCCCAGTGCGGTCATTCCGGCCTTGAGCCGGAAGATACCGGGGCAAGCCCGGTATGACACAAAATCATAGTCATTCCGGCCTTGGGCCGGAATCTAGAATCGGACGAGTATAATGAGAAAAATGCTGATACTACTGGCCGGCCTGTTGGCCGCGACCTCCGCCCTGGCCGGACCCAGAGTCGAACTGGTCACCAACATGGGCACCCTTAACATCGAGCTGAACGAAGAAGCCGCTCCCGCCTCCGTGGCCAACTTTCTGCGCTACGTGGATGACGGCAGCTATAACAACAGCCTCTTTCACCGGCTGATCCCCGGCTTTGTGGTGCAGGGCGGCGGCTTCAGCACCGACCATGAAGCCTTGCCGACCTACGCCCCCGTGATGAACGAGTCCGGCAACGGCCTGTCGAATCTGACCGGCACCATCGCCATGGCCCGCACCCAGGATCCCGACAGTGCCACCCGCCAGTTTTACATCAACCTCAGCGACAACCACTCGCTGGATGGCGGCCGCAAGGCCGGTTATACGGTGTTTGGCAAGGTGATCGACGGCGAGCAGGTGCTGCAGCAGATGGCACAGGTTCCCACCGGCATGAGCATCAAGCTGCGGGCGCGGGACGTGCCGGAGCAGGACATCATACTGCAACAGGTTCGCCGGCTGGATGACGGCGGAGCGGCGCATTAACGTCTTGAGTAAAGACAGATGGACACAGCAACTGGCGCTCTATGCCGAGCGCCGGGTGCTGACCCTGTTTGCCCTGGGCTTTTCCTCCGGCTTGCCGCTGCTGCTGGTGTTCGGCACCCTGTCGTTCTGGCTGCGGGAAGCCGGCGTCAGCCGCACCAGCATCGGTTTTTTCAGCTGGGTTGCCCTGGCTTACGGGGTGAAGTGGCTCTGGTCACCGCTGGTCGATCGCCTGCCCCTGCCCTGGCTGTCACGCACCATGGGCCGACGCCGCAGCTGGATGCTGTTATCTCAGCTGATCATCATGGCGGCGCTGGCCGGCATGGCCTATTCCGACCCGACTACCCAAATGGTTAACCTGGCGCTCTTTGCCCTGGCGGTGGCCTTCGCCTCCGCCACCCAGGATATCGTCATCGACGCCTATCGCATCGAGGCCGCGCCGGAACGACTACAGGGGGCCCTGGCCGCCGCCTACATGACCGGCTATCGGCTGGCGATGATCATGGCCGGCGCCGGTGCCCTGGCCATTGCCGCCTGGGCCGGCTCCGATCTGGGATACGACCCCGTCGGTTGGCAGACCGCCTACCTGTGCATGATGGGTTTTATGCTGGTGGGGGTGATCACCTGCCTGCTGCTGCACGAGCCCGATGTCGACCTGCGCCAGCAGCAACAGGAGCAGGCCGACCACCGCCAGCAACTGCTCGACCGGGGCTACCCCCGCCTTCTGGCCAGCCTGCTGGCCTTTTTCGCCAGTGCCGTGGTGGCGCCCTTTGCCGAGTTTTTTCATCGCTTCGGCCGTCAGGCGCTGGTGATACTGGCGCTGATCGCCTGTTATCGGGTGTCGGATGTGGTGATGGGGGTGATGGCGAACCCCTTCTATGTGGACATGGGCTTCAGCAAGTCACAGATTGCCACCGTGACCAAGGTGTACGGGGTCATCATGACCCTGGTGGGCGCGGCGGTGGGCGGTATCATGGTCAGCCGTTTCGGCACCCTGCGCATCCTGATGCTGGGGGCGGCACTGGCGGCAGGCACCAACCTGATGTTTGCACTGATGAGCCAGCTGGGCCCGGATGTTCGGCTGCTGACGCTGATTATCTCGCTGGACAACCTCAGTGCCGGTATCGCCACCGCCGCCTTTATTACCTATCTGTCCAGCCTGACCAACGTGGCCTTTTCCGCCACCCAGTATGCGCTGTTCAGTTCGGTGATGATGCTGCTGCCCAAGTTTCTGGCCGGCTTCTCGGGCATGGCGGTAGACGCCTACGGCTATGCGGCCTTCTTTATCGGCTCCGCCGCCATCGGCCTGCCGGTGCTGTGGCTGATCCGGCGAGTGGGAAACCATGACGGGAAGTGAGGCGTGAGGCGTGAGGCGTGAGGCGTGAGGCGTGAGGCGTGAGGCGTGAGGCGTGAACATTGTAGGCGCCGCTTTAGCCGGCGCAAACCCGCCAGCGACGTCGTAATTAAATCCCGGCACCGCCCTGACCTGGTGCTCCCCTCACCCTTTCCCCTCACTCCTCACCGCTCTTAATCCCGGAAATTGTTGAACTGCAGCGGCTGCTCCTGCTCATCCTGGCGCAGCAGCGCCATCACCTGTTGCAGATCGTCCCGCTTCTTGCCGGTCACCCGCAGCTGTTCGCCCTGAATCGACGCCTGCACCTTGATTTTGCTGTCCTTGATCTGCTTGACCAGCTTCTTGGCGAGAGCAGTGTCGATACCCTGCCTGAAACCCAGATCCTGAATATGACGCTTGCCCGAGCGCACTATGCTACCCGGATCCAGCACCCGGACATCGATGCCCCGCTTGATCAAGGCCCCCCGCAGCATATCCCGCATCTGCTGCAGCTGAAACTCCGCATCGGCACTCAGTTTGACCTTGTCATCGCCAAGCTCAAAACTGGCTTCCACACCGCGAAAATCAAAACGGGTGGTCAGCTCCCGGTTGGCATTTTCCACCGCGTTGCGTACTTCATTCATCTCAACTTCAGACACAATATCAAAAGACGGCATACCGACTCCTTTAAACGGTTTTGTTAACCGGTAGCGACAAAAAAACACGCTGGCAACAACGACGCTTCGCGGCTAACGTATAGGCTCATACAAAGAGTGATAATAACAAAGTTCAGGGGATAGAGTGATGACGGAATGGACCATTCTCGGGGCTGGCGCCCTGGGTTGTGTAATGGCAGGCCTGCTGCGCCAGCAAGGCGAGCGGGTCAGTTTCATGTTGTCGGCGCGTCACCGCGGCCATTTTCACCCCAGCCTGGATCTGATCACCCTCGGTGGTCGCCATGAACTGATCCAGAGCCAGCCCCGCTTTCCCGAGCAGGCCCGGCAAGTAGAATGTCTGCTGGTGTTCACCAAGGCCTACCAGGTACTGGACGCATTAAAAGGACTGCAAGGACTCCCGACCACGACGCCCATCATTCTGTTTCATAATGGCCTGGGCGTGGCAGAGCAGGTGCTGGAATTGTTTCCCCACAACCCGCTGATTGCCGGGGTCAGCAGCCACGGCGCCATGAAAGAAGGCGACTGGCTGGTACGCCATACCGGCAAGGGCGACACCTGGCTGGGGCCGCTGAATGTCGCTGCCAACGCCTGGTCTCATCTGGTCAAGCCGCTGGCGGCGGCGCTGGGGCATGCCGAGTGGAGTGAAGACATTCTGCTGCACCAGCATCGTAAACTGGCACTCAATGCGGTGATCAACCCACTGACCGCCTGCAACAATATCCGCAACGGCCAGCTGCTGGAGCCCCGCTTTGCCGATGTGCTGGAACAGCTGAGTGAAGAGGTGTTTCAGGTCATGGCGAACCTCGGCAATACCGAAGAGCAAACTGACTTTCGCCGACGTCTGCAGCAGGTGATTGAACTCACCGCCACCAATTATTCGTCCATGCACCAGGATCTGGCCCATGGCCGAAAAACCGAGAATGACTACATTACCGGCTATATTCTGGCCCATGCGGGCACACAGCCGGTACCGGTCAGCAGCCAGCTCTATCAGGAAATAAAACGCAGAGGCGGGTAAGACAGAGAATGTGAGGGGTGAGGGCCCCTCACGCTTCTGAATTAGGGCTTGTACACCTTGACGTTGTCGAAGCCCTGCTCCTTGAGGTGGATGGCCTGCAGACGGCTCATGACCCCGCGGGCGCAATACAACAGGTAGGTCTTGCCCGGGTCCAGCTCGGTAAACTGGCTCGACAGCTTGAAAAACGGCATGGTCACGACTTTATGGCCGGGGACCGTCAGCGGCGCCTCTTCTTCTTCTTCCGGCGAGCGAATATCGAGGATCACCTCGGCCAGATCCTCGCCCTGGCTGAACTCCACTTCCGGCAATTCCCACTTTTGTTCCAGCTTGCGTACGTCTTCCACAAAGGCGGCCTGAATAGCGGTGTCGAGCACGGCAAAATCGAAATTGGCTTCTTCATGCTCGACCTTGCCCAGCTTGGCCTTGATGGTGGGGCTCTGGGAAATAACACCGCAATATTCCGGCATTTTTTCGGCATAGGCGGCGGTGCCGATCTGACGGGCGACATCGATGATATCCTGCTTGTCGGCGGCAATCAGCGGCCGCAGTATCAGGGTATCGGT
The DNA here is from genome assembly GCA_041586855.1 of Oceanisphaera sp. Classification (GTDB taxonomy): domain Bacteria; phylum Pseudomonadota; class Gammaproteobacteria; order Enterobacterales; family Aeromonadaceae; genus Oceanimonas. Next base: position 8,236 of record JBFGZI010000006.1, read on the forward strand.
CACCCTGTCTATCACGTTGAGGTTGGTGACCGTCTGGCTGGACACCTGGCCCATGGACTCACCTGTGACCAGGGCGTTGATCGCCAGCTTTTCGGCCACGGCGGCACCGGCGCGCATCATCATCCGCTTGAGTACCACGCCCATGTGGCCGTTATCGACCTTCTCCAGAATTTCGCCGACCACTTCCTCGAAAGGAACCGAGATAAACTTGACCCGGTGCGAAGAGCCGAATTTTTTCCACAGGTAGTACACCACCTCGCGTACGCCCGCCTCGTGCTCGGCGCCACCGAGGTTGAAGAAACAGTAATGAACCCGGCTGCCGCGCTTGATGAACTGATAGGAAGAAACCCCGGAGTCGTAACCGCCGGACATCAGGCTGAGTACGCTTTCCTGAGTCGCGATGGGGTAGCCGCCCAGGCCCGCATGCTGCTGGCTGATAAGATAGAGGCGTTCGCCATCCAGCTCCAGGTTGACCTGTACATCCGGGTTTTTCAGCTTGACACCGGCGGTATCGCAACGCTGGTTCAAACCGCCGCCCACGTAACGCTCCACATCCAGCGAGCTGAACGACTGCTGGCCACGGCGCTTGGCGCGCACACAGAAGGTTTTGCCGGCCAGCTGGTCGCCAAACATTTCCTGGGTCAGGGTCAGAATGTCATCCAGCGATTCAACCTGGTGCTCTACCACTTCCAGAAACGACTGAATACCCGGAATACAGGCCAGTGATTCGATCAGGGCCAGACGGTGAGACTCGGTAAAGATATTGGTACGGACGATCAGCTTGTCCCAGTCGGACCGTATCTTGATGTTTTCATCCAGGGGCTTGAGCACATTACGAATATTGCTCTGCAAGATCTTGCTCATGCGCTGGCGCACCGACTTGCTCTTGATGGTAATTTCGGGATGAAGCTTGATGATAAATTTCATAAATTCGGTACGCCCAGGACAACAAAGAATAGAACAACAAAAAACAAAGCCCGGCATTATACACGATTGCGGCGAGCCTTTGCTCAAATAATAACAATCTCAACTCAGACCACTGCCGGGGGGCACCGCTCCCCCTCGTGTCGCTGTCGCGATCAAGCGAGTCTATAAGTTTCGCCAAAAGCGGGACGAGAATGGTACTATTGCCCCCCATTTTGCCGCCTAATTACAGAGGATGCCCGTGGCTACCAAAAAACCGGAAAATATGGATTTTGAAAGCGCCCTCGCAGAACTGGAAAATCTGGTAAACCAGCTGGAAGAAGGTGATCTGAGCCTGGAACAGTCGCTCAAGTCATTCGAGCGGGGCATTCAACTGGTGCGCGCCGGTCAGTTGCGGCTGACCCAGGCCGAACAGCAGGTACAGATACTGTTGCAGCAGGATGAAGAGCAACTGGTGGCATTTACCCCGGGTCAGGAGGAGCGCTAAGGTGGATTTTATCCAGATGCAGCAGCATTACCACGAGCGCATAGCGCGGGTACTCGTCACGGCCATCTCCGACCTTGACCACCTGGCCCCCGAACTGAAAGCCGCCATGGAATACGGCCTGTTGCAGGGCGGTAAAAGAGTGCGTCCCATGCTGGTGTATGCCAGCGGCGAACTGCTGGGGCAGGCAAACACTGCGGCGCTGGACGCCGCCGCCGCCGCGGTGGAATGCATTCACGCCTATTCGCTGATCCACGACGATCTGCCGGCCATGGACGACGACGATCTGCGTCGGGGCAAGCCCACTGTGCACAAGGCGTTTAACGAAGCCACCGCCATTCTGGCCGGTGACGCCCTGCAGGCACTGGCCTTCGAGCTGCTCAGCCGGCACCAGAACGGCCTGAGTGCCCAGCGCCAGTTGCGTATGGTACAGGAGCTGGCCCGGGCCAGCGGCTATCACGGCATGTGCGGTGGCCAGGCGCTGGATATCCAGTGTGAAGGCAAAGCCATAGACAGCGCCACTCTGGAAAGCCTGCACCGCCACAAGACAGGAGCGCTGATCCGTGCCGCCGTCCGTCTGGGCGCGCTCTGCGCCAAGGACATGGAAGAAGCGCACCTGACAGCGCTCAGCCGTTATGCCGAGGCCATCGGCCTGGCATTTCAGGTGCAAGACGATATTCTGGATATCACCGCCGACACCCAGACCCTGGGCAAGACCCAGGGCAAGGATCTGGTGCAGCAGAAAAGCACCTATCCGGCCCTGCTCGGCCTGGACGGCGCCCGCAGACTCGCGGACGAGTTACACCGGCAGGCCTTGTCGGCGCTGTCCGATATCCCCTATCCTACTCAAACACTGGAAGCATTCGCTCACTACATCGTTAAACGCGATTTTTAGGGCGAGGACAATAATAAGCTTATGAGTCTGAATATTGCCGATTACCCGACCCTGGCACTGGCCAACCTGCCCGATGAGCTGCGTAGCCTGCCCCAGGAGCGTCTGCCCACCCTGTGCAACGAGCTGAGATCCTACCTGCTGCATTCGGTCAGCCGCAGCAGCGGCCACCTGGCCTCCGGCCTGGGTGTGGTGGAGCTGACCGTGGCCCTGCACTACGTCTATAACACCCCCTTCGACCGTCTGGTGTGGGATGTAGGCCACCAGGCCTATCCGCACAAGATACTCACCGGTCGGCGCGAACGCATGGCCAGCATCCGCCAGTATCAGGGGCTGCATCCCTTTCCCTGGCGGGACGAGAGCGAATACGACACCCTGAGTGTCGGTCATTCCAGCACCAGCATAGGGGCCGCACTCGGCATGGCCATTGCCGCCAGTCAGGAACAGCAAGGCCGCAAGGTCGCGGCCATTATCGGTGATGGCGCCATTACCGCCGGCATGGCGTTCGAGGCCCTGAACCACGCCGGTGACATTCACAAAGACATGCTGGTGATCCTCAACGACAACGAGATGTCGATTTCGGAAAATGTGGGTGCGCTCAACAATCACCTGGCGCGGATCATGTCCGGCTCCCTGTACAGCAGCCTGCGCGAAGGCGGCAAGAAGGCGCTGGAGATACTGCCACCGCTGAAAGAGCTGGCCAGACGCACCGAGGAACACCTCAAGGGCATGGTTATTCCCGGCACCCTATTCGAAGAGTTCGGCTTCAATTATGTCGGCCCCATCGACGGCCACGACATCAATACCCTGGTCGAGACCCTGCGCAACATGCGCAAGCTCAAGGGTCCGCAGTTTCTGCACATCATGACCCGCAAAGGCAAGGGCTACCTGCCGGCAGAGCAGGATCCTATCGGCTACCACGGGGTACCCAAGTTCGATCCCAGCGAGAATGTGCTGCCGAAGGCACCCTCCTCCGGCCCCAGCTATTCCACCATTTTCGGCAACTGGCTGTGCGACATGGCCAGGGCCTGCCCGCAGTTGATGGCCATTACCCCGGCCATGCGTGAAGGCTCAGGCCTGGTGCGTTTTTCGCGGGAATTTCCCAAGCGCTATTTCGATGTGGCCATCGCCGAGCAACATGCGGTGACTCTGGCCGCAGGCATGGCCATCGAGGGCAAAAAGCCGGTGGTGGCCATTTACTCCACCTTCCTGCAGCGGGCTTACGATCAGCTGATCCACGATGTGGCGCTGCAGAATCTGGATGTACTGTTCGCCATCGACCGGGCCGGTATCGTCGGTGCCGACGGCCCCACCCATCAGGGTGCCTTTGATCTGAGCTTTATACGCACCGTACCCAACATGGTGATCATGACCCCGGCGGACGAAAATGAGTGTCGTCAGATGCTCTATACCGGTTATCAGTATCAGGGGCCGGCGGCGGTGCGTTACCCACGTGGCAACGGCCCGGGCGCCGATATCGAGCTGAGCATGACCGCCCTGAAGATCGGCAAAGGCCGCCGTATTCGTAAAGGCAAGAACATTGCCATACTGAACTTCGGCACTCTGCTGGCAGAAGCCGAAAGCGCCGCCGAAGCACTTGATGCCACCCTGGTAGACATGCGCTTCGTGAAGCCGCTGGACGAAGCCCTGTTGCTGTCCTTGCTGGCCGATCACGAACTGCTGGTGACGGTGGAAGAAAACGCCATCATGGGCGGGGCCGGCTCGGCAGTAGCTGAGTGCCTGATGCGTAACAAGAAGCTGGTGCCGGTACTGAACCTGGGCCTGCCCGATGTCTTTGTCGAGCAAGGCAGCCAGCAACAGATCCTGGCCAAGCTGGGCCTGGATGCCGACGGCATGGTGCAGTCCATCCGGGAATACCAGATTAGATAGCTAGCAATTCAGGGAATGGAGAGCTGTCTCCATTCCCTGACCCCTAATCCCTAATTTTCAACTTACATATTCGGATAGTTGGGGCCACCGCCGCCTTCCGGCACCACCCAAATGATGTTCTGGGACGGATCCTTTATATCGCAAGTCTTGCAGTGTACACAGTTCTGGGCGTTGATCTGGAAACGTCTGCCCGCTTCTTCCTCAACCACTTCGTAAACTCCGGCCGGACAGTAACGTTGCGCCGGTTCCGCCCAAATCTCCAGGTTCTTCGTCAGCGGAATACTTTCATCCTTGAGCTGAAGATGACAAGGCTGGTCTTCTTCGTGGTTGGTGTTCGACAGGAATACCGAGGACAATTTGTCGAAGCTTAGCTTGCCATCGGGCTTGGGATACGAGATAGACTGGCATTCGGATGCCGGCTTCAGCTCGGCGTGATCCTGCCGCCGGTCGTGCAGGGTAAAGGGTAACTTGCCACCGAAGAAGTTCTGATCGACAACATTGAAGGCGCCGCCCAGCAAGGTGCCGAACCTGTGGATCGCCGGGCCGAAATTGCGACTACGATATAACTCATCAAAAAGCCAGGAGCCTTGGTACTTATCGGTGAACTCAATCAGGTCCTTTCTACCTTCGTCGCCGGCAGAGAGCGCCTCGAAAATAGCTTCGGCGCCGAGCATACCGGACTTCATCGCGGTATGGGTGCCCTTGATTTTGGAGAAATTCAGAGTGCCTGCATCGCAGCCAAGCAGCAGCGCGCCGGGCATGGTCATCTTCGGTAGCGAATTGAAGCCGCCCTTGGCGATGGCTCGGGCGCCGTAGGAAACACGCTTGCCCCCCTCGAGATATTCTCTGAACAGCGGGTGGTGCTTCATTCGCTGGAGCTCATCAAACGGACTCAGCCAGGGGTTACTGTAGTTGAGGTCGATAATAAGGCCCACCACCACCTGATTATCCTCGGCATGATAGAGGAAAAAGCCACCATTGGTATCTTTATGGCCTTCACCGGTCAGAGGCCAGCCCGCGCCGTGCAACACCAGCCCCGGCTGGTGTTTCGCCGGGTCTATATCCCAGAGTTCCTTGATACCTATGCCGTAATGCTGAGGATCAGCATCCTTGGCCAGAGCAAACTTTTCGATCAACTGCTTGCCCAGGTGACCGCGGCAACCTTCGGTGAACAGTGTGTACTTGGCATGCAGCTCTATACCCGGCATGTAGCTGTCTTTTTGCTGACCATTCTGAGCTATACCCATGTCACCAGTGGCGATGCCCTTGACCGACCCATCCTCGTTAAAGAGAACTTCAGAAGCAGCGAAACCCGGAAAGATCTCGACACCCAATTCCTCGGCGCGTTCGCCCAACCAGCGACACAGCTTGCCCAGGCTGGCGACATAATTGCCGGTGTTATGCATCGTCTTTGGCGCCAGTGCATTGGGGATGCGGTGGACGCTTTCGGCGTCTTTCAGCAGGTAGATTCGGTCTTCGGTGACTTCGGTGTTCAGCGGTGCCCCAAGCTCACTCCAGTCTGGGAAAAGCTCGTTCAGTGCCCGTGGCTCGATCACGGCACCGGACAGGATATGGCCGCCGACTTCGGAGCCTTTTTCGACCACACAGACCGTCAGTTCCCGTTCGGCCTCCTGTGCCTGTTGCATCAATCGGCAGGCGGCCGACAACCCGGCAGGTCCGGCGCCGACGATGACTACATCAAATGTCATGGATTCTCTATTCATCACAATACCCGTATGACAGTAAAAAATCAGGGGCCGTCATGACAGCCCCCCGAACATTAAGCCTGATCCAGCCTCAGAAAATCAGATGGGTTGCCAGCGCCACCAAGGGGATAGCCAGAATCGTTCTGATAAGAAAAATAACGATAAGGTCTTTCACCGACAGCGGAATATCGGACTCCAGTATGGCGTTTGCGCTTTCGGTAAAGAAAATAATCTGAATGGTAGACAGGGTGCAGACAAAGAACACACTCATGGGTGCGACATCGGCACCGGATATGATGATCGCAGGCAAGGCAACCTCGGCGATGGAAAGCAATACCGTCGGGGCTATCTTGTCTGCGTCAGGCAGTGCAAGCAGATTGAGCAAAGGCTCGAACACTACACCCAGGTAGTCGAACAGCGGTGTATAGGTACCGATGATCAACGCTATGGTGGCAATCGATAAAATATAGGCGACAATTTTCTGGGCAAAGGTTGCCGCTTCCCAAAAATATTTATAGAAGACATTGGGACCTGTCATCGATGCTCGCTCTACAGCAGCACTACAGGCGCGTGTCCATATATTGCCGTTCGGTACACCGATCTCCGCTTCGTCCTGAGACGACTGCCCGTCAAAATAGATATCCTGCTTGTGATTGAGCGGCGGAAGGCGGGTAACCACGGCTGCCAACACAAAGTTAATGATAAAGGATGAAATGATCATGTGCGGAAGGTAATCCATGATGCCACCGATCGAGGCCAGCAACGCAAAGAAGCCCAGGCTACAGATGCTGAAATTGGTGGCAATACTGGCTGCTTCTCGCTGGGTATAATGACCGCTTTTATAAAGCTTGTTGGTGATAAAGATACCGACAGCCGGCGCAGCGACGAAGGAGGCCACTGCATCCACGGCCGAGCGACCCGGCAACCGGTAAAGGGGCCGCATCAGCGGTTCCATCAAGGTACCGATAAATTCGAGAAAGCCGAACTCGGTGAGAAACAGCACAAAGAAGCCTGCGATGACAACCGTCAGAAATACGCTGCCACCAAGATAAAGTGCCAGGCCGCCGACATCCTTGTGTAAAAACCAGTCGGGCCCGATTTTAAACACCAGCAGGGCAGCAAAAACAGCCCCCAGTACGAACAGCAGACCGGCAATAGCATTATCTTTGTGGTGATAGCGTTTCAATGCGGTATTGCTGGTCACCTTGGAGGCAATCCAGGTGATGCACAACAGCACGGTGAGCCCCAGAGTGATGTACTCCAGATTCGTGCCCAGAAATGCCTTGATGGCACCGATGATGGTCACCAGCGGCACATTCGATTTATCTGCATCGACCGAGAAGGGCACAAAAAAAATCAGCAAACCAATCACGCTGCCAAACAGCGCCTTCAAGGCGCCACTGCTCCTTCCCTGTACTATTTCAGCGTTATTCATCCATCTATCTCCATGTTTGATTATGCTGGAGGCCCCCGGCCACGATGGCGGTGGGACTCCCTTCCACCGGCACCCGAAGTGAACCATTCACTCCGGGCTGCACTACCTCAATCAACTCACACTCCAGCCTTCCTGATGCTGGTTGCTTCGACCGTCATTTCACCAGCTGTACGGTCAGCTGTGGCAGCACCTCAAACAAATCCGCCACCAGACCATAATCCGCTATCTGAAAAATCGGGGCCTCTTCATCCTTGTTGATCGCAACTATCACCTTGGAATCCTTGATACCGGCCAGATGCTGGATGGCGCCGGAAATGCCGACGGCAATATAGAGATCCGGGGCCACTATCTTGCCGGTCTGGCCAACCTGCATGTCGTTCGGTACAAAACCGGCATCAACAGCGGCACGGGAGGCACCAACGGCGGCGCCCAGCCGGTCGGCCAACTGTTCAATCAAGGCAAAATTCTCGCCATTACCCATACCCCGTCCGCCGGAGATGACGATGCGTGCCGCGGTCAGTTCCGGTCGGTCAGAGCCGGATACGGTTTCATCAATAAAGCGGGAGAGCCCGGCATCGCAAGCAAGTTCCAGTGTGTCAATCACTGCCGCATCACTGGTGGCGACCATGGCCTCGAACGCAGTACTGCGTACCGTGATCACCTTGATAGGATCCAGAGATTGGACGGTGGCGATGGCATTACCGGCATAGATGGGCCGCTTGAAGGTATCAGCGCTGTCGACCGCAACAATGTCGGACAACTGTCCTACATCCAGTAGCGCGGCGACACGCGGTAGCAGGTTCTTGCCAGTGGTCGTGGCCGGAGTCAGCACATGGTGGTAACCCTTGCCGACTTCACGTACCAGGTGCACCACCAGCAAGGCGACATTTTCGGCCAGCTGATGCTCATAGGCCTGGTTATCCGCCAACAGCACCCGGGAAACACCAGCAACCCTGGCTGCCTCTTCTGCGACAGCCTGACAACCAACACCAGCCACCAATATTTCTATATCGCCTCCTATTTGGGCTGCCGCCGAGACCGTATTCAAGGTAGCCGATTTCAGGCTGCCGTTATCATGTTCCGCAACAATCAGAATGGCCATCAGATCACCTTCGCTTCGTTTTTCAGTTTGTCGACCAGCTCCTCAACCGAAGCCACCTTGATGCCCCCCTGGCGCTCGGCCGGCGGCTCCACTTTCAGCAGCTGGGCATGAGCTCGCAGCTCCACCCCCAGCTCTGTCGGGGTCCTGACCTCCAGAGGTTTTTTCTTCGCTTTCATGATGTTCGGCAACGAGGCATAACGCGGCTCGTTGAGGCGAAGATCCGTGGTAATGATCGCAGGCAGCCGCAGGGCAATAGTTTGCAGGCCGCCGTCGACTTCCCGGGTGACCAGGATCTCATCAGCCTCCACTTTTACTTTGGAGGCGAACGTGCCCTGCCCCATGCCAGTGAGTGCGGCCAGCATCTGGCCGGTCTGATTGTTATCGGCATCAATGGCCTGCTTACCCAGCATCACCAGGTCCGGCCTTTCCGCAGACACTACCTTGGCCAGCAGCTTGGCTACCGACAAAGGTTCCGGGTTTATCTCGGTCTCGACATGGATACCTCGATCGGCCCCCAGTGCCAGTGCTGCACGGATCTGCTCCTGTACGGCTTTCGGGCCGATGGACACAACCACGACTTCGGCGACCGTACCGGCTTCCTTCAGCCGGATCGCTTCCTCGACGGCGATTTCGCAGAACGGATTGAGCGCCATCTTGACGTTACTCAGATCTACATCGCTGTGATCCGCCTTGACGCGAACCTTGACGTTATAATCAATAACTCTTTTAACGGTGACCAGAATTTTCATCAGTTCTCTCCGTGAGAAACCCCGTCCTTCGAGGGCGGGGAGGGATAGCGGGTAACGCAGCGCGTTACTTGTAATCCGCTCCAGTGTTTTATACTTAACCTGTTTCTTGCAGACCTACGGCGGGGCTCGCCGGAAGTTAAGCCTGTGGAGAGGACGTGAGACTTAGGCGGATATGGGGTTGGTTCGACACCGTAAAATCCGCCAATTGTGCGGGCTTTACGGCGATAACCAAGCTTTCCGCCTGAGCTGTCCTCTGTGAAACAGGAAACCCCGTTGGGTAACTAACGGGAATCCCCTTCCTTCTGGGAGGGGAGGATGTCAATTCAAAAACCTCCGTTTATCAACGGGAAACAAGTTGTCAGCCGGCAAGCTGCCCGATGTCAGTCCTTCAGCACGGTACGAGCGATAATATTGCGCTGAACCTCGGATGAACCTTCATAGATGCGCATGATGCGCACATCGCGAACATAGCGCTCGAGGGGCATTTCACGGGTGTAACCGTAGCCACCGTGGATTTGCAACGCCTTGTCGGTAATACGCCCGGCCGCTTCGGACGCGTAGAGCTTCGCCATTGCCGACTCCTGAGAAAACCGTTCTCCCTGCTCACGCTTGGTGGCCGCCTTCAGACCGAACATGCGTGCCGCTTCCAGATCGGTCGCCATATCGGCAATCATCCATTGCAGGCCCTGAAACTCGGCGATGGGGTGGTCGTTGACCTCACGGGTCTTGGCCCAGAACAGGGCAGCTTGATAGGCGGCACGAGCGATACCGGTACAGCTGGCGGCGATTTCGACCCGTCCGTTATCCAGCACATGCATGGCAGTACGGAAGCCCTTGCCCTCTTCTCCGCCCAGCAAGTTCCCGGCCGGCACCTCGCAATCCAGCGCCACTTCAAAGACGTGGCCGCCCTTCAGGCCCATGGTGCGTTCGGGAGAACTCACCTCGACTCCGGCCAAGTGGCGGTCAACGATAAAGGCACTGATACCGCGATGACCGGCACTCTTGTCGGTCTTGGCATAAACCACCAGGAAGTCCGCTTCGGCGGCATTGGAAATGAAATGTTTGACGCCGCGGATGCGGTAACCGTTTTCCGTTTTCTCCGCCACGGTGCGCATGGCGGCCGGGTTCGATCCTGCACTGGGTTCGGTTAGCGCAAAGGCACCGAGCTTACGACCGGCCGCAGCGTCGGGCAGCCAGGCCTGTTTCTGCTCCTCGGTACCACCTAGCAGGATCGAGTCGGTGGACAAAAAATGTGCAGTGACCATTGAGGCGGTGGATCCGCAGGCCGCTGCCAGGTGTTCGACAGCCAGGTAAAGAGAAACGGCAGATACACCGGTACCGCCATAGGCTTCCGGCAGGTTCATTCCCATGATGCCGATGTCGGACAATGCCGGCCGATGGCAGGTTGCCGATAGGCTGTTCTCGTCTACTTCCGCTGCGGCCGGTGCTATCACCTCCTGGCAAAAACGCTGCAGCGCATCGGACAACATCTGATCATCTTCGGTAATCGTAATATTCATATTCATCTCTCCTGGATGTGCCGATTCCGCTCAAAAAACCTGGTTATTTCGGTCGTCAGGTAATTTTTGGACGCAAGTGTCCTCCACCTGCAGAAATCGGCTGGTGCAATATGGGTGTTATTGGCTTCAGGCCCTGGGACTCAGGGCCGCTGGTGTTAAGGTTTGGGAACCAGGTCGAACAGCTCGCCGTTGTGCTCGCCCAGTGTCGGTGCCGTCTTGGGCACTGATGTTTTCCAACTACTGGCGCGGACCGGCTGGGCCATCATGGGGATATCCCCGAGACGTGGATGGTGCTGAGTCGGCAATAATTGACGCTCACCATCACGAGCGTGCGCCAGAGCTTCATCCATCCCCAGCACGGGTGAGGCTGGAATTCCGGCCCCGGCCAGGGTAGCGATGGCCGATTCGACGCTGTGTCCGGCAAGCCAGGTTTCTATCAGATCCCGTAACTCGGGCTCATGGTGGGTACGTTCTTCATCGGAGCTAAAACGGGGATCTTCGGCGATGGTAGGCTGCTCCATGGCACCGCAGAGGGCGGCGAACTGGCGGTTGTTCAGCACAGCGATAATTACCTGTCCATTCTGGGCAGAGAAAGAGCCAAACGGTGTAGACAGCGGGTGCCGGTTGCCAACTCGTCCGGGGGCCTCACCACCGAACATCCACTGGGCTACCGGAGTCGGCATCAACGAGAACAGGCAGTCCAGCATGGCAATATCCAGATGGACACCCTCTCCGCTACGCTGCCGATCGAACAACGCTGCCAGTATGGCCCAGGAGGCATAGAGCCCCGCCACCAGATCGGCAATGGATTCGCCGACCTTGGTCGGTTCACCATCCTTCTCGCCGGTAATCGCCATCATGCCGGACATCGCCTGCACCACCAGATCGTAGGCCGGTAGCTGACTGTGCTCACCACTCTGTCCGAAGCCGGAGATACTGGCATAGATGATGTCCGGGTTAACTGCCTTGACTGCCTCGTATCCCACGCCAAGACGCTCGGCCACACCGGGTTTGAAGTTTTCAACAAAGACATCGGCATCGCTCGCCAGCTCCAGCACCCGGGCCAGGTGACTACTGTTTTTAAGATCCGCTACCACCCCTTTCTTGTTACGATTCATCAGGGTGAACAGAGCGCTTTCCCCCTCCTTGAAGGGGCCTACATGGCGATATTCATCTCCTGCTGGCGGCTCAACCTTGATGATGTCGGCGCCCAGGTCCGATAACAAGGCAGTACAGAAAGGGCCGGATAAAACCCGGGTCAGGTCAACTATCTTGATTCCTTCAAGGGGCAGGCGCTTACTATTCAGTTCCATGACAGAGCTCTCTCTCATTCATCCTTTGGCGTTGGAATGAGTTTGTCAGCCTGTGAATATTGTGTAAAATAGTAGTTATGTATATTAACTATATGATTTTCTGATAGTGATTACACTTCACCAACTCAAGGTTTTCGTAGCGGTTGCCGAATACGGCGGAACCTCTGCTGCCGCCCGCAGCCTGCACCTGTCACAACCGGCAGTATCGCTTATCGTCCGCAACCTGGAAACAGAACTGGGCGCCGAGCTGTTTATCCGCAATCCCCCCAAGGGACTTTCGATCACCCCGTTCGGACGCGGCAAGCTGGAAGAGGCTCGCGCCCTGCTGTCCAGAGCGGACATGTTCAGGGAACCTCAAGATGCGGGCGATCAGCTTCGCGGTCAGATCACCATCGGCTACTTCACCACTCTGGGGCCCTCCTATATCCCCAACCTGATCCAACGCCTGAGAAGCAGGCTGCCCAAAGTCGAGATCCAATTACGCGAAGGCGATCTCAGCTCGGTCAGCCGCATGCTCGATACCGGTCAGGTCGAACTGGCCCTGACCTACGATCTGGGCATGACCGGACGAGCCCAGGTGTATCTGCTGAAGGAATGCCAGTTCTATGCTGCCCTGCCGCCGGAACATCAGCTGGCACAACAGGATAGCGTTTCCCTCGAAGAGCTGGCGCAAGAAGGCCTGATCCAGATTGACCTGCCCTCCAGCCGGGAGTTTCTGATGTCCCCCTTCTGGCAGTATCATTTGCAACCCAATATCACCTACAAAACCACCTCACTGGAGGTTGCACGCGGCATGGTGGCCCACGGCCTGGGTGTGTCCGTGTTGATCACCCGTCCTGCTTCGCCACTAACCTATGACGGCGCCTCCTTGGTCTGTCGGCCGATTTCGAACGAGTTGCCGTCACAAAAGCTGGTGATGGCCCATTCTCACCACTTTTCGCCGACTCGGGTGGCCGAGGCCGTAATGGATGAAATCAAAACAATGTTTACCGAAGAGGGGGAGTCCACAGGGCCTGTTCAGTAATCTGGAACGCTACCACTGTGATTGCCAGCCATAAAAAAACCGCTGCCCAGGCAGCGATTTTTTTACAGCTTCATGCCTTGTTTATAGACCCGGTTTATAAACCGGGGCCTTTCATGACCAGTGGCAAGCCTGCCGCGGTAAAAATGACTCGCTGGCAGCGCGCGGCCACGGCCTGGTGCAAGAAGCCGCTTTCATCGACAAAGCTGCGTGACAGTTCACCCAGGGGCACTATGCCCATGCCGACTTCATTACTCACGATAATCAGCTCGCCGTTAAAACTTTCCAGCGCGTTTAAAAAATCCTGCCGCTGTTGTGGCCAGTTGCCTTGATGCAGGCAATTGCTTAGCCACAGGGTGAGGCAGTCTATCATTACCGCATCGTAACCCTGCAACCCGGCCAGTGCTTCGGCGAGAGCGACAGGAGCTTCTATGGTGTGCCAATGCTCGGGCCTTTGTTGCCGGTGCCGGCTAATACGCGCCTCCATTTCGGCATCGTTCAAGGCCTTGTTCGCGGTAGCGATATAAGCGATCTTGTCGCCATGGTGAGCGCTGAGCTTTTCTGCCAGGCTGCTCTTGCCCGAGCGCGCGCCACCAAAAACAAATTGTTTCATCAATAGTTGCGCGGGAAACCCCGTCCTTTTAGGGCGGGGAGGGATAGCGCGGCGGCGTCAGCCGCCCCTGTTCCCGCTCCTCCTTTAAGCTGGCTATCTATACAGTGGTTTACTACACTAAGCGCATGACGAAAC